>JBKHIX010000028.1:0-20974 GCA_046538435.1 Thermoplasmata archaeon
TACTTTGACCTATTTTGGTTATAAATATCATAGAGGTTAGTCTTTATAATAAAGGAAAACATTTATAAGGGATTCATAATAAATTTTTATATGGTGTTAATATGACTGATGAATTTACGGAGGAGGAGAATAAACTTATAGATAGGTTAAACAAAACTGTTATGAATCGAAACGTTGCAAGGACTTTGATTTTCATCTTTAAAAAAGGAGAAACTAAGAGCAGAGAGATAGAAGCTGGTACAGGGTTAAGACAACCAGAAGTTTCCGTAACGGTAAATGATTTAATGGAAAATGACTGGATAACTAAAGACGAGGTTAAAAAGGAAGGAAAGGGGAGACCAGTTCACCATTATACATTAAAAAAAGATATTGATGAAATAATATCAGAGATTGAAGAAAGAGAAAGAGAAAAGATCGATGAGATCGAAGAAAATATACAGGAAATAAAGAAGCTTGTAAATCAGTTATAAAATAGACAACTTGCTTGTTTTTTCTTTTTTATAAACTATTGTACCAGATTATAAAAATGAAGTAAAGAAACAAAATCATTGTAATCTAATGAATGATTTCATCACAATTAGTGTCATTTCTTAATTAATAAAATTAGCTAAAAAGTTGATATACTACCAAAAATTATAAGTTAAATATTTGGTATAAAGAATAAGCAATGTTGGATGGAAGATCTAGGTTTTATAAAGCAATACTTGATCCGTATAAGGTGTTTAGAAATGAGTGAATTATATTGGTATTTAATATATGGATTCATTAGATTTAATAAAAATTTTAAAAATACAGAGGTGAGAATATGGCTGAATTAAAATTTTTGAAAAAAGAGTTAGGGAAAAGAGCTGGTCCTATGGCAAAGATCGTTGTTAAAAAAGAAGCAAAATCGATGAACCTCAATGGAGGGGTTATTTCAAAAAATCAGATGAGTAAACTTATAGAAAGAAGTGTTAAAAAGGCTGTAGCTGATCAGAGTAAACATTCAAGAGTAATAGAGGAATTAGAAAGTGAACTCATCTAGAAAATAATGTTCTTTGATGCTTCAGGGTTAGAAAAATTTTGATGAAATGGATATCTATTAGTATCAGTTCTAGATACCTGATTTATTATATTTGAAGGTCGAAAAGATGAGTTTCTACACGGATTTTGAAAAATGGAAAGAACAGTCAAAGAAAGAAAATTGTCCGGTTTGTAATGATGAAGATATGCCGGAGGGAATGGAGGATCTATATGAAGCTGAATATACA
Organism: Thermoplasmata archaeon; assembly: GCA_046538435.1. Lineage (GTDB taxonomy): Archaea > Thermoplasmatota > Thermoplasmata > Halarchaeoplasmatales > Halarchaeoplasmataceae > CAYSTL01. The sequence continues at coordinate 1,251 of JBKHIX010000028.1, forward strand.
TGGCTTAATGCTGAACCAGTAGAATGTATTAAAGGAGCCTGCCATGTTACAGCTAAGTTCCATGAAATCGAATTATATGATCTCACTGATGAACAGTTGATGGGATTTATGAAAGAGGTTCAAATTTATGCTGAAGCTCTCAAAAGGATAACTGATGCTGTAAAGATCAACTATGAAATTCATGGTAATACATTACCTCATTTTCATTTACATCTATATCCACGTTACAAAGATGATCCTTTTCCTGGTAAACCTATCGATTATAATGACAAATCTAATCAGTACGAAGAAGGTGAATTTGAGGAATTTGTTGAGAATCTAAGAAATGAGATTAATTCTATCAAAAGATAAAAGAAATATTTACTTATGAGCTACAGCTATCAATCTATCCGACTTTTCGTTGTATTCTGACCTTTCTAGATCACCGTAGATATCAACAAATCGAAAACCTGCTCTTTTCAACATATCTCTCAATTCTTTAGCAGAGTATAATTTGGTGATGAAAGAATGCTCATGAACCCCACCATCTTGAATAAGTATCCAGTTACTATCGATCAAGTCCCAATTCCCTTTAACTTTCCTTTCTTCCAAGAAGAATCCATTTTCCATCCTAGCCCAATCTCTTTCACTGAAAACTCTTGCCCAGACTTCTTTTCCCATGATATCGATTAGAAAAGTGCCACCTGGTTTTAAAGATGAGTAAACATTCTTTAGAACTTTAAAATTATCTTCATCATCTATGAAATAACCAAAAGATGTGAAGAATATCATTGCAGCGTCGTATTGTTCCTCTCTCTTGAATTCTCTCATATCTTCCTGTACAAATTCTACAGAAAGACCTGCATTAGATGCCTTACCCTTTGCTTCTTGAATATAGTATTCTGAGATATCAACACCAGTTACATCGTATCCTTTACTGGCGAATCCTAGAGAATGTCTTCCTATACCGCAGCATAGATCCAGAACTTTATCTCCTTTCTTTATCTCGAGTAGATCTATCAATCTTTTTACCTGCTGAGGAGTGGTCTGTAATCGGTGTTCATGAAATAAAACAGACCTGTACTCTTCCCAGAACTCCTGGTCTTGGAACCATTCTTTATCCATGTTGCTCATTAAATCGGAGTATCATATATAATAGCTTTTTTACGGCGAGAAATCATTAAGTCATAATGGTTTGAAAAAGCAAATTATTTACCTTATTTTTAGTTATATTAGTACCAATGACCACTTCAATATCGAAATTTAAAGGGTGTCTATTGGGCAGCGCTTTAGGTGATGTAATCGGAGAATTGGCTTTCAGATATAATTCTAGAGAAAAACTGTATTCAAAATTGGAAGAGACCGATCAACTAAAATATACTGATGACACGGCTATGGCAATAGGATTAGCAGAATCTTTGATAGAGAATGATGGAGAAATCGATCAAAAACACATCGGTGATACTTTTAGAAAAAATTATGAAAAAGAACCATGGAGGGAATATGGACAGGGACCACCTAAGATATTTAGAATGGTAGAAAATAGTGAGAAAGGATACTTTGAGGCTGCCCAAACTCTTTTTGGTGGTGAGGGATCAAAAGGTAATGGCTCAGCGATGAGGATAGCACCAGTAGGGATATTATTTTCCAATGATGATAGTCAATATGAAAAAGCTGTAAAAACAGTGGAAGTCATTCACACACATCCTTTAGGAAAAGATGGGGCAGCTCTGCTCTCTATCACTATTGGAAAGGCAGCTGTATCTGAGGAAATATCACCTCAAGAATTTGCTGAATACATCGCTCATAAAGCACGAACTGAAGAGTTCAGCTATTCTTTGGAAAGAGTAAAGAAAAATTTAGAAATAAATGAGGAGAGAGAAGAAGTGGCTAAAGAATTAGGTACCTCGGTTCTTATAGATCAATCAGTTCCTTATGCGATTTTCAGCTTTCTTAAAGAACCAAGTTCCTACAAAGATGCGTTGATGAATGCAATACTAGTTCCAGGGGACAAAGACACTATAGGTGCTATGACAGGGGCAATTTCAGGTGCATATCTAGGGATCGAATCCTTAAACGATGAATGGGTTAGGAAATTAGAAAATGAATCTTACCTAAAACAGTTAGCTGAAAATCTCTATGATTTGTATTGAAATGAGTAGTTCCAATTTAGAGGAGATAAGGTTTATATCAATAAAAAATATAAAAGAAGTCCGTCAAAACAATAATTTTTTCTTTTAATAATTTTCGAAATATTCATGTAATAGGAGATGTCTTATTTCTTAGAAAGCGAGAATAAAAGTTAGGTGTTTCTGTTGGATGTACTCTTGGTAGATGGTGAACCTGGGATGTTGGAGCAAACGAAAACATATTTAGAAAAAGAAAATGGAAACTTCAAAATCGATACAGTATCAACTGTAGACAAGGCTTTAGCTACCCTCGATAAACACGACTATGATGCGGTGGTATCGGATTATATGATGCCTGATAAGGATGGATTAGAACTTCTAAAAATGTTGAGAAAAGATAGATCTAGCGATATACCATACATAATCTTTACAGGAAGAAGTGAAGAGGATGTTGCTATAGAAGCACTCAATTTAGGAGCCAACCATTATATCCGCAAGAAGGGAGACCCAAAATCACAATACAAAGATCTAGCACAAGCTATAACTCAGGAAGTAGAACATCAAAGAAAGTATAAAGAAAAGGAAAAGTTAGAAGAAAAGCTTTCATCACTCGTGGATGGTTCGGGTGATTATATTTATGTCGTAAACGAAGATTGCGACATTCTTTTTGCAAATAAGGCTAAATTAGATCATTACGATTTAACTATAGATGAGATCACCGATTGTAAATATAAACAGTATTTTAAAAAATACGATTGTGGACAATAAATACAAAGCATCTGAGAAGAACATTGAGATAATATACAAAAAGAAAGATTATGTAGTACAGGGTGGCCCACTATTAAAAGAATTATTTTCAAATATAATAGAAAATTCTGTAGAACATTCAGATTGCGATAAGATCAAGATATCATTTAAAGAAGTTGATGATGAGTTAATGATCGTGATCGAAGACGATGGAAAAGGTATCTCTGAAGATGACAAAAAAAAGATATTTGAAAAAGGTTTCAAGAAAGGTGGAAATGCAGGCTCTGGACTGGGTATGTATCTGGTGAAGCAGATAGCAGAAAATTATGGAGGAAAGGTAGAGGTAAAGGATTCTCATATGGGTGGTGCGAGATTTGATGTGAGATTAAAAAGACCTCAATAAAGTAGCAGTTTTCTAATATTGAAGAACCTTTTTATACATTTATAAAGTTTATATATTGGGTGAAAAAATGCCAAAAAAAGGTATATCAGACATGTTAGAGTAAGTATAACAATTTGAAGATATATCGGATCCTACATTGATATGTTTCAACTATTAAAAGAAATATAAAATTTTCCTTTCATAAATTAAAAAAAATTATGGGATGTAAAAATATTAAGAACTTAAAGACTGTTCATACTTCCGTTACATTTTTTATATCTGTGAATCTTTTATACTAGTAATGGTAAAAGAAAAAATTTTAAGCAGATGCGGATATCGATGCGATCTATGTTTAGCTTATAAAGAAAATATCGAATTAAATGATCGCAGAAAAATTCTAAGTGATGGATGGTACAAATATTTTGGATTTCGTATACCGGCTGATGAAATATATTGTGAAGGTTGCATCACTTCCGATTCTGTTGAGGCTGATTTGATAGACAAAAACTGTCCTGTGAGACCATGTGTAATAAGCAAAAATATTGAAAACTGCTCAAGATGTGAAGAATATATTTGTGATAAATTAAAGACTAGATTAGTTTCTTACGAAGAGATTGTAAAAGAGTATTCTGAAAATATACCTAAAAAGGACCGAGAATTAATCATCAACCCCTATGAGAACAAGAAAAGACTAGAAAAAATGAGAAAATAACCAGATTTATTAAAGAAATAATCAATGTTTAAACAGGTGAGAGATATGATAGAGATAAGGAAGATAGCTCATGCATCAGTTTTGATAAAAACAGATAATAAAAACATTTACATCGATCCATTCTGTTCAGGTTCGTTTCCAGAGGAGATAAAGGAATTTTATGAACACCTAGAGAAGGCTGATCTACTATTGTTAACACATGAACATCACGATCATTGTGATCCCTCTTCATTTGAAAATTTGCTTACTGAAGATACAGAAATATTGGCTCCCGAAAGCTGTGAGGGTGAGATCGATAGAAGTTATACGATCGTAAAACCAGGAGATATGGAAAGTGTTCAAGGCTTAAAGATAGAAGCTGTCCATGCATATAATAGAAAAAGAAAACGTGAATCAGGCGAACCTTTCCACCCTAAAGGTGAAGGTGTAGGATATGTGATCACTATAGATGATAAAACTATCTATCATCCCGGAGACACAGAAAACATACCTGAGATGAAGGATTTAGAAGGAATAGATGTAGCATTCTTACCGATCGATGGAACTTATACCATGGATATAGACGAAGCGGTTGAAGCTGCTAAAGTGATCGGACCTAAAATAGTCATACCTGTACATGAAAGAGATGCTGATACTGAAGAATTCAAGAAGAAGCTAGAAGCTGAGACAGGTATCGAAGTCAAAGCGATGAATGAGATGGACACTTTAAAATTGAGATAAATAAAAAGAGTCTTGGGAAGGATATTTCCTCCCCAAACTCTTGGGATTCCTCACTCCCTTTTTTTGCCCCCTGCTGTGAAGCAAGGAGAGTGATAGATGTTTATCATGTCAGTGATCATTTATTATATAACAGTAAATTTTGTTACTTAACAAAATAATATACTAATATTATTTGTAATTTTTGGGATAAAAGCATTATATGACAAATATATTCGTTATACATGCCTGGAAAAGAAAAAGGAATACATATAACAGCTGGTAGTTTCGAGTATGACCGAGTGATCGCACCTATAATGGGAAAGTATCCAGTCGAGAAATTGGTGATTTTAAAAGCAGAGTCAACTGATAGATATCCGGGTGCGAAAAAACTCACTGATGATTTCGTTAAAAAGATGAAAAAGAATCCAATCGATATCGAGACAGAAGATGTAGATATCTATGATTTTGATGAAGTATTTCTTAAAACGATCAGTGTTCTAAAGAAATATTCTGACAAGCGCATATACATAAACATTTCATCAGCACCTAAACTTACATTGGTAGCGATGATGTCTGCAGCATTCTTTTCCAAACAAAAACATAATCTGGAAATATTCTATATCGCACCAGAAGATTATCTTTTACCGAAGATTTTGAGCAAGATTTCCGATCTGAAAGACAGTAAAGATGAAGAAACCATCGATGAGTTGATACAGCTTGGAAAAGAATTCAGAGAGAACGGGACAGCTAAAGGTATCAGTGAATTCGAAGAGATTCCTATCTTTCCAATACAGGAGATCTCTGAGACAGATAAAGAGATAATGAGTGAGATAGAGGAATGTAAGGGTGTGAATTCGATAAAGGAACTGGTCGTTCAGATAAACGAATACAGAGAAAATAGCCTAGAACGATCAAGCATACAATATAGACTAGAGAAGTTAGAAGAGAAGGGACTTCTAAAAACTCGAAGAGAGAACAGACGTTTAAAGATCGAACTATCCAGATTAGGTGAGATATATCTTAAAGGGTATCAGTGATGAGTTGATATCTTAGAACATATCTATTCGATCAATCTTCTGAACAGATAGATGTAATCTTCTTTATCCATAGGCCTGGGATTACTATCATTGGATAGGTTTTCTGCAGATATCTGTGACAACTGTTCTATATCGTTCTCATCTATATTCAGGTCTAATCTTCTAGGGATATCCAATTTTTCATTCATTTCCCTGATACCATCTACTGCTTTATCTGCTCCTTCCTTAGCATCATCGAATTCATACCCCATCATCTCAGCAACTCTTGCGTATTTTTCCTGGCAGTGATCTTTGTTGTATTCCATAACAAACGGAAGTATCACAGAGTTACAGAGATCATGAGGGGCATCATATGATCCACCCAGCGTCTCTGCCATGCAGTGAACAGAAGCCACGTCTGAATGATTGAAAGACATGCCTGCTAATGTGCTTCCCAAAAGCATGGCGGACCTAGCTTCTATATCTTTAGGATTATTGTAAGCTTTAACGAGATGATTAATGATAAGTTCCATAGAATAAATTGCTAATGAGTCTGTTATAGGTGTTGCAGTATTAGCAGTGTAGGCTTCAACTGCATGTGTAAAGGCGTCCATACCCGAGTAAGTAGTTATCTTTTTGGGAAGTGATATAGTCAGTTTTGGATCTAATATAGCTACATCAGGAGCGATTTTTTCACTCCTTATGCTCATCTTGCTTTTCTTTTTTGAATCGCTTATAACTGCAGAGAATGTAACTTCACTACCAGTACCTGCTGTTGTCGGCAGTACTATCATCGGAAGCAAATCCTCTTTAACAGTGTTTTTACCAAAATATTCTCTTATATCTGAACCACTTTCACTTAATAAAACATTGATACCCTTTCCAGCGTCGATAGAGCTACCACCTCCCACTACTATGATACCATCAGGATCAAAATCTATAGCGAATTCAGTCCCATCCTCGATATTATAATCCTTAGGATTTGGTTCTATCTCATCAAAGATTTTATAATTTACATTCATGAGATCTAGTTCATCTAGTAAACCTGCCTCGATGATCCCTTCATCGGTTACTATTAATGGTTTCTTTATATCATATTCATTCAGTTTGCTTTTTAAAATATCACTTTTTCCTATACCATATTCTAACTCAGTTGGAAATTTAAAATTAAAATCATTCATCAGTTGATATTTTTGAACATCCTTCGATTTATTCATTTATCTCACTAAATTCAACATATAATTTGAAAGTTATAAAGTTGGTCAATCCTATTATTTTTTATATTCTTTAGGAACGGGTACTTCATCCAGTATCTTATCGATCACATCCCTATAAGGAACAGTAAAAACATTTTCTGGATGACTATAAAAGATTTTTCCAAATAATTGAAGTCACTCTTCTGTAAGCAGTTTTCCTATGAATAGATAAATAGCTGCTAAAGCGAGTGATACTACTGCTATAAGTATCAATATCTGTTTCATAGGTCCCGAAAGATAGAGGTAAAATCTGTCATTGATTATCTGGGCACCCAAGTAAATGGTAATCGAGATAATTAGAGCTATCCCACTGATCAATAGTGTATATCCGTAGGATTGGAACTGATAGGTGTATATGTCATCCTTATCCGCACCTTTCTTTTTTAGGTCCTTACTGAACCTGTCTTGACTGGATATGTATCTGATCGATAAGTTAACAGTAACAACGATTGAACCTATTAGAAATGCAAAAAATACACTCAAAGTAGATGAGCTTATCAGAAAAGATTGGATTACAGGATAACTGGAATAGGAGATTATTGCTATCAGTATTATTAAAAATACAAAAAATGTGAAGAACCTAGCAGCGAATTCAACTTTATGATTCCTTCTTTTGTAAAGATAGTTGATCAGGAGTAAGAAAGTCAAAGAAGCATGAATTATCGCTGCTATCCAGATTGAATTGATACCTAGAATCGCAGCAAAAGGTCTTGATATCGAGTATCCTAAGTAAAATACATATGTTCTATACATGGCAGAATTGATAAGAAGGTATAAACTCAATATCGATGTGATCACTCCTAGTATGATATTGACGATCAGGAGTATGATATCTTTAAAATTCATCTCTGCTTCACCCCTCTCATGAACGCTTTCAGGAATATTTCATCACCGGGATCCCATTCGATTACTCTTCCTCCGATACCTCTAACGTATTTTTTTAACTGATAGTTTTCCAATTTATCGAAGAGTGCTGCGTTTTCTTTGTATATAGAAGGAGGAGATGGATGTAGTGAATATGGAAGAACATTTAGTACCACTAGAGGTATCTTTTCCTTCCTCCTACCACCCAGTATAGTCCTTAATTTCTTACATCCTTCTTTGAATGATCTAGTGTCCTTCTTGTACATGTTCGTGATTATTATAGGTAATGGATTGTATCTATAGAGGAATGATTTACTCTCTTCTACAGCATCGTCCAGACCTTCGTTATTGCTCCTAAAAGACATATCGACTTTCAATAACTCTTTTTTGATATGGTTATACTGCTTTTTTCCTGTTTCTGGATAGAATAATTTTTTGTTAGAATTCATTATGTACATTCCTACAAGGTATCCTTTTTCAGTGAAAAATCGAGTGAAACCATCGGCTGCTTCTATACAGTTTTCCAAGACATTTTCAACAGAATTTCCGACTTTGAGATCGGTATCAGCATCTAAAAATATCCAGATCGTTTTCTTTCCTTCTACTTCGTACTCGTTGACTAATGGTTTTGTCTTTTTTCATCTTTTAGCAGTAGCTCTCCAGTTGATTATTTTGAAAGGATCCCCATAATTGTAATTTCTGACTTCTCTGAAGTCAGTTGTATCCACACCGATCTTAGCAACGTCAGCTTTAGGAATCGGTATATTTCCTATATGCTGTTCTTTAAGATCTTTTACTTCAGAAGAATGAGGATGGACTTTTATCTCAATATCTTTCCCCATAGAACCTTTCTTAACATTTTTCATGTGTAAAACATGTTTTGAAGTCCATCTAGGTTTTTGGATGTAATAGACTCCTCGTTTGGGGCATTTTACGGTGTATGTGAATTCTTTATAAACATCTCTGAATCCTTTCCACAAAAGATTTAGGTTGTTACCTTCTACGAGTTGAAAATTTTTTGGAAGTTCATCATGTATTGCGACTAGACCAATACCTTCCTTTATTTTTATTTTAGTTTTTACTTTTATCATTTCTCCGCGGTTTACAGATGTTTTAGAAACTTCCCTTTTGATATAGATCCTGGACGGAGTATCGATGAATAAGCCTAGCAGTAAGAAGAAGAGAGGGACCAATGAGATATAGATCAAGATCGAATTACCTAACATCAGTCCTAGGATTAACAGCATAATAAAATTGAACAATACAGATGCTGAGTATTTAGTCAACTTACCTTTATATCTCAGGGTTTAACACTCCTCTTTTTTTAATTTAGACATACTTCAGTGTGGATAAATATCTTTTCCTGATTTGCTAATGACGTCAATTCTAGACTTAAAAACTAAATAAATTCGACAGAGTTATTGGAACGGAAGGATGAGACGAAGGACCTACGAGATCAAATGCAGTGAATGTGGTAGACATCTTTTGAAATGCATAAAGTATGGAGATGGAGATCTGGTGAACTGTTATAAGAAAAGGATAATGGAAGATAATACTGTGAAGGAAGGGAAACAAATCAAGTGTATCTGTGGGAATATGATCGGCATCGATAGGTCCAGCAGAATCAAGATGAAACAGCACTCTTTTACGATAGAATAATAGAAATAGATTTTAAATAATCATATGTATTCTTGTATCTATTAATGGATATTGAAATCGATATCGAAGATGTACTTTCTGGGAGAGTTGATTGGATAGACGATAATTTAACAAAAAAATTAGCAAAACCTTCTTTGAAATGTATCAAGAAAGAGTTTCCTCACTATGTCCAATCTGTGGATTCGAAAAGATTTTTTATCACTCCTAAAGAAGAACATCCTTTGTTCTATGGCTGCTATGACTGGCATTCTGCTGTACACAGCCACTGGAATCTAGTAAGACAGATGCGTTTGGTAGATGACCATCCTTTGGAAGATGAGATCCTTGAAGTGTTAGATAGGCATTTTATTAAAGAAAAAGTAGCTGGAGAGGTTGAATTTTTTGAGAATAATAGAAAATTTGAAAAACCGTATGGTTGGGGTTGGTTCCTGAGATTGATGTCTGAATTATATTTATGGGATCACGATAGGGATGAGAATTGGGAAGAGATATTACCTCCGTTAGAAGAAAAGATAATCGAGTTGGTCAAAGATGAATTTCTAGAACAGGAAAGACCGTTTAGAATTGGGACCCATGCAAACTCAGCATTCTCTTTGATCAACATATTGGATTATTCTCGGATTAAATCTGATGAAAAGTTAGAGTCAGAAGTTGTTGATAAGGCGAGAGAATTCTTCCTAGAAGATAAGAACGCTCCTGTGAAATACGAGCCTATAGGCTGGGATTTTCTTTCACCTACATTAACAGAAGCTGATCTGATGAGAAGAGTTCTCGATGAAGATAAATATGTTGGATGGTTGGAAGATTTTCTACCAGATTTGAGTAAACCAGATCATACTCAATTCTTAGAACCGATAGAAGTGGAATTAGATGAACTTATGAAATATCATCTAATCGGTCTTAATCTTTCAAAAGCATGGTGTATGAATGGGATCGCTGCTAGCATCCCTGCGGATCATAAGTACAAAAATATATTGAAAGGTAGTGCTGAGAAGCATGCAAACGAAGGATTGAAACAGGCTTTCTCGGAAGATTATGGGGGATCACATTGGTTGCTATCATTCGCGCTGTATCTATTTACAATGAACGAAAGTGGAATTGATCCGTAATTCGTATCCATTTTTAGTATTAGTACGAAAATTATTACACATCCTTTGCAATATATTAACAGGTTTAGGTGAGTTTACACATGGTAAAAATATCATTTTATGGAGGAGTTGGTGAGATAGGAGGGAACAAGATAATACTATCCCAAGATGATCAGAGGATAATGTTAGATTGGGGTATGAGCTTTGGTGAGGAAGGAAAGTATTTTGAAGAATTCCTACAGCCTAGGACCAATTCTATCTTGCAGGACTATTTTAAACTAGGTCTCACCCCTACTATAGATGGTATCTACAGAGATGATATGTTATCGAAGAAATATGCTGAAGAAGCGTTAGAGGATGAAAATATTATTTCACATCTTTGGGAGTCAGATATAGAAAGCTACAAACAATATGTCAATAATAACGGTAAGCCATTTGTTGATGGTGTCCTCCTTTCTCATGCTCATGTAGATCACAGTGCATATATCGGTCTTTTAGATGAAAATATACCTGTTCACACTTCTTCTACAACAAAAGATCTTTTACATTTATTGGACGATATTGGACCATTAAATATATCTAAAGAATTGGTAGAACCGGGTAAGATGTATCTCGAACAAAATAAAAGTGGTTTGACCCCTGGAGCTTATAAAATAGAAAAGGAAAGTACCGAAAGAGAGATCATCTCACATCCAAATCAGGAAGGATTTGAAATTCATGATTATAAGATCAAAATATTCTCAGTTGATCATTCCATCCCTGGATCATCTGCTTTTATAATACAAGCTCCAGATGATAAAAAGATAGCTTATACAGGCGATATCAGATTCCACGGTAGATACAGTGATAGGTCAAAGGATTTCGTAGAATCAGCATCCAAAGAAGATATCGATGTATTGATAACAGAAGGCACAAGGATAGAAGAAGAGCAGCCAGATGATGAAGAAAAGGTAGAACAGGAAATAATCGATATGATCGAGAAAACTGAAGGAGCTGTTTTTGTAGGATTTTCATGGAAAGATCTGACTAGGTATGAAACAGTTCTAAGAGCAGCGAAGGAAACTGGAAGAACGTTCGTCATTTCTCCCAAAACAGCATATCTGTGTAAACATTTAGAAGGCATATGCACTAATCAGATTAAAGGTCCTGAGAGAAAGGACAGCGTTAAAGTATACCTTTCTAGAAAAAGAAATATGCTTTATAGCCCTGCTGACTACAAGTGTAATAAGTATACTGCAGGATACAAAGCAGATTGGGATGATGGTATAGACTTAACCCATCTAGAGAACGGAATAAAGGCACCTGAGATAAGTAAGAATCCAGAAAAATATATCGTTTTCATGGATTTCTATCACATAAAAGAATTATTGGATCTAGACGAGATGTCAGATTCCATTTACATAAGAGCTAAATCGGAACCTTTCAACGAAGAGATGAAACTGAGTGAGAACAGACTGATAAACTGGTTGGAAAAATTTAAAATTAATCAAGAAAATGATAACAGACCATATCAAATACACGCCAGTGGTCATGCGAGTGGCCCGGAGATAGCTGATATGATAGAAAAGATAGATCCAAAAACTGTCATACCTGTCCACACAGAAAGACCAGATGTGTTTGAAGAATATTTTCAAGGTAAAGAAATTGAAGTTAAATTACCTAAAAAAGGTGAAGTGATAGAGTTTTGAAGTAGGATAAGTTTGAATATAATAATAAATAAAATTTTTAGTAAGCGTAAAAAAATTATTTATACAAATTTTACATAAAGTATCTCAATGGTAATCTCAGATAAAGTGAGTATTATTTTAGATAGTTTAAATTATGATACATTATTTAATGCAGAATATAATAAAAAATCAGTTAATAAGTTTGGAGGAAAATAATGAATGAATTGCTTGATAGGTTAAAAAAAATTGACGTATTGATTTTACTCCTATGGGATGAAAATAGCTTGGAAATGGATGAAAATGATGATAAATTTAATAGATTAAATTACTTAAAAGATATAATCGATATGAATTCCTTAGATGAGACTTTAGATGAACTTATGGAAGATGAAATAATTGTAAATATAAACGAAAATAAAGCTTATAAACTTACAGATAAAGGGAAGAAAAGAAGGGAGGATATATGGAATGAAATCAAAGATAGAGAGATAATATTGGTGGATAACGAAGATACAATATGTTTGAGGTTAGAAGATCTTAGGGAGGTTTTAGATGAAAAATCGATAATAGAGATTATAAAAAATATCGAAAATGATGTTTTAGATCTGAGAAGCAAATCATACCCATCGAACAAGCTTGTAGGTAGAGAAGATGAGTTGAAAAAGATCAATGATATATTAGAAAAGACAATGGTTGGTGTAGGAAATACATTATTTATAAAGGGGGATAAAGGGATAGGTAAAACAAGATTGGTTTATGAGATTAAAGAGATGGGATTTGAAAAAAATTTCGATTTTTTGAGAGGAGGAAGTTTGTTAGGTGATTATAACCCTTACAGACCATTCAAAGATGCACTTAAGAAGCTTTCTAAAATAAAAAATGAGAGAAAAGCCTTCAGTAATATTATCTCTGATATAGATCTGTCTATGAGTGATTCCAAAGATAAAGAGATGTTTGACGCACAAAGAAAGTCCATATTTTATGAGACTACAAAATATATCCAGAAACTTTCAGAATTCAGACCACTAGTGATTTTTCTAGATGACCTACAGTGGGCTGATAAAGGAACATTGAATTTACTCGATTATATGTCGGACAAATTACAAGATTATCCTGTGTTTTTTATCGGAGCCTATCGACCTGGGGATGTTCATAGTAAGCACCCATTAAAAGAAACAATGAATAGAATGTCTAGAAAAAAATTGTACGATGAAATAGAATTAGAGCAATTAGATGAAGAGGATATTGAGGAATTGATTAAAATCTTGACCGATATTAAGGATGTACCTGATAGATTCACAAAAAATATGAAAGAAAAGACAAAAGGAAACCCACTTTTCATAGAAGAAAGCGTTAAACAGATGTTAAAGGACGGTTTAATTTGTAAAGAAAAGTCTCAATTTCCTAATGAAAACGATATAGTCTTGACGTCAGATATGGTACAAGATGTAATCAGTAGAAGAATAACAAATTTCGATGATGAAACCAGGAAAGTATTACAGCTAGGAAGCGTCATAGGGAAGAAGATTCCTTTTGAACTGTTAAGTGAGGCTTGTAAAATCGAAGAGTTAGAATTATTGGAAATAATCGATTCAATAATGGAATCTAGACTTTGGTTGGAACATACGGATGAAGAATCTTTTGTTTTTTATCATGATCTATTTGTAGAGACCATCTATGATGGATTGGGTAAATGGTTGGAACGAAAGAATCTTCACAAAAAAGTTGCTCAATCAATGGAAGAAGTTTATAATGATTTGAGCGATAAGTATTCTAAATTGGCATACCATTATAAAAATGCTGAAAGATATGCTAAAGCTGCTGAAAATTACTGCAGAGCCGGTAAAAGAGCTGAAGAAGTTTATTCTCATGAAGATGCTGTAGAAAGATATAAAGAATCTATAAAGATGGCGAATCTAAGTAAGAGTTTTGATGATTCTATGATGTTTGATATTTTAGAGAATCTTTCTGATGCACTCGATATAAAGGGTGAATATGAAGAGGAAAGAATGTATTTAAAGCAGGCTATGTCAAAAACGGAAGAGCTTGAGGACGAAAGGAGGATTTATAGAAAAATCTCAAAATCATATATAGCTCAAGGGAATTATAAAGATGCCATAAATATGATAAAAAGTGGCTTAAGCATAACTAAAAGTGATTTCTCAGGCGAAGATATTGAGGTTGCTGATGAAGAGAAATTCATTAAAACTCCTGAAAGCTGTAAATTGTTAAGTGTGAAAGGCTGGGTCATGATGAGATTGGGAAAATATAGAGAAGCTAAAGATATATTCAAGAAAGAATTAGCTATAGCTGAAAAAATAGACCATAAACCCTCTTTAAGTCAAGCTTATCATGACTTAGGTTCACCAGCAAGATCAAACATCGACCCAGAAAAATCTATAGAATATCTGAATAAATCCATAGAGATAAGGGATGAGCTAATCGAAAGTAGAAATAAGATAGAGGATAAGTTAGGGAAATCTAAGACTCTAAATAATCTAGGTGCGATTTATTCGCGAGAGGGTAAGCTGGATAAAGCTCTTGATTATTTTAAAAGAAGCATAGAGATAGACGATGAAACCAATATTAAACTGGAGAAAGGAAGGACACTTAATAATATAGGTTATATCCTCATCATGCAGGGTAAATTAAATGAGGTTTCAGATTATCTAGATAGAGGCCAGGATATATCTGAGAAGATCGGTGATAAACAGGGAATAAGTAGACTGGCAACAAGCAGAAGTTTTCTACATAAAGAGAAAGGAGAGTTTGCTAATGCTCTTGATAGTATTGAAAAAGCAATTAAAATAGCAGAAGAGATTGAGGACATTTTTGGAGTTTTCATGTCTTACAAAGATAAAGCTGATTTATATCTTTTAAAAGGTGAGATAGATAAAGCTAAGAATAATATTGAAAAAGCGGAGGGAATAGCATCCAAAATTGATAATGATAAATTTAGAGCAGTAGCTTTGTCAATAAAGGGTCATATCAATAGAACTGAAGGAGATTACCAGCAAGCTATAGAGAATCATAAAGAAGCCATCTCATTATCGGAAAAAAATGATGAAATGGATGACGTATTCGAAAATAGGTATCATTTGATAGAAGATTATCTAGCGACTAAAGAATTAGAAAAAGCGAAAAAACATCTAAAAAAGGCAAAGGGCGAAAACCTTGGAATTATGGAGATGGATTCAAGGCTTGCGATGGTCGAAGGTATTTTAAAGAGAGAAAAGGGTAGATTTGAAGAGGCTCAGCATATTTTAAAGAAAAGTTTGGATAAGACTAAGCTGCTGTCCAAAAAATATAGGATCGCTCGGATATATTATGAGTTGGGAAAACTCCATAGGATGAGAGATGAAGGTGAAAACGCTCAGAGGCAGTTGAACAGAGCAAGAGATATGTTTGAAGAAATGAATATGAATATTTATCAAGAGAGATGTAATAAGGAATTAAACGAAATCTGATAAAGTAAAGAAATATATCCTATTTCTTTATTATTTAACATCTTTTCTTTTTCAAATAACATTATAAGTGTTTCCTAATCAGCAATAGGTTTTGGTGTATTCTAGATGGGATAACGATAAACTCAAATAGATTCTTTATTTTATCAAAAATATGAGCTCAGATGATATCGATTTAAGGAGTGACACTGTAACAAAACCGACTGATGAGATGAGAGATGCTATGAAGAATGCAGAAGTTGGAGACGATGTGATGAAAGAGGATCCAACAGTGAATAGACTAGAAAAAACAGCTGCTGAAGAGCTAGGTAAAGATGATGCACTTTTCGTCACTTCAGGAACCCAGGGAAATATAACTTCACTTTTGACACATACTGAACATGGTGAAGAGCTAATCTTGGGAAAGAACTGTCATATTTACAAATATGAAGTAGGAGGATACGCTTCTTTAGCAGGTCTTTCAGCAAAATTAATAGATGATTCTCAAGGATTTTTGGATTTAGATGATATCGAATCAGCTGTAAGAGGGGATGATGTTCACTATCCTGAGACTTCTTTAGTGTGTATAGAAAACACACACAATGTTACAGGTGGAGTTCCAATAGATTCAGCGCGCACGAACAGGATATGTGAATTAGCTCATGATCACGGATTAAAAGTTCACCTCGACGGAGCAAGATTGTTCAATGCTTATGTAGCTTTGAATGAAAATGTGAAAGATTTAGTTGGTGAAGTAGATTCTGTTCAATTTTGCCTTTCCAAAGGACTGAGTGCTCCAGTAGGATCTATCATTGCAGGTTCTGAAGATTTCATCAAGAGAGCAAGAAAAGTTAGAAAAAAATTGGGCGGAGGGATGAGACAGGCAGGAGTTATAGCAGCTCCAGGTTTGATAGCTTTGAACAAGATGGTCGATCGATTAGAAGATGATCATAAAAATGCTCGTTTATTATCCGAAGGCCTTCAAGATATAGGCTTTGATATCGACCCAGATAGATACAAAACAAATATAGTACTTTTAGATACCTCTAACTTCAATTTGAAGGCGGAGAAATTGGTTCAGGACTTGAAGAAAGAAGATATACTTGCTTTACCCATGGATGATTGCGTTACTAGATTTGTGACTCACAGAGGTATAGATGAAAAGGATATAGACAGAGCATTGGATATTATTGAAGGAGTATATAGTGGATATAAATAGAAATCATAAATTTTATACGTCTATAGAATATTATAAATTGGATAAGATGGAGAAAGGGTTGATGATAAAGTTAGGTATCGGATTAGTGCTCGCAGTAGTTTGGGGTTTGGTTTTTTCAGATATAATGGTTCTTGATATGATAGAGACTACGATACTAATTTTTATAACGGGTGCATATATTCTCGCTATGCTTTACACCCCAAAAAGTGGGAAAGAAAAGTGGTTATCTGAACCCACATCTAAGACTGGCAAAGGTTATTAAATGAATATTATCTCTTCTTTTTCCTGCTGTACTGTGCAAGTGTAATCCCAGAGATTATCACTATTCCAAATATTACTGTCTTCACAGTGATCACTTCTCCAACAAATAGATTCGAAAACAAGGTTCCAAATAACGGTATCATATAGACAAACAATATCTGTTTTGACAGCTGTCTTGTACTTAAAACATTGTACCAAAATATCATCGCGACCCCATTGCATATAAATCCCAAAAACAATATCAGTAACCATATCTCACGGGATATATTTTGGACAGCTCCCAAAGGTTCCAGCGCCAAAGATGTGGGTAAGAAGAAGATAGTTGCTAATATAAGAGATATAGAGGATATCTTTAAAGGACTCTGATGAGTAAGTGTCTTCTTCACGGTAACGCTGGCGAATGAATAAACAACCGCACTTCCTAACAACAGAAGATTACCTATCAGATTAGTTCCACTAAGAACAACACCACCTCTGGTAACCAGTAAGAAAGCACCTGTCATAGCGATACCTGTTCCTATACCTTTTTTCATACCGATATGTTCACCTAAGAATAATGCTGATAAAAATATCGTGAATACTGGTGAAGTGGCCTGCAGAATAGAGCTCATCGAGGCAGCACTTTGTGGATTCATCAAGGTCATACCGATGTTCTGGAACACTATTGGTAGAAAATACTGAAACATAGCTATTGCAATAAAAGGTAGAGGATGCTGCTGTAAACTTGCTATCAATTCTTTAATACCAATCTTATGGAATGCAAAAATAGAGATGGGAATTGCCCCCAACAAAGCTCTCAACAAACCCAAAGTTATCGGTTCGACTTCACCCAATGCAACCTTTATAGCAGGAAATGAAAGACCCCAGAATATTACTGAGATCATTATAATCGTTAATTTATCTTTAGATAATGGTGCATCCGGGGCCATCTCAAATCAGAAAAAAGAGGTTTGATAACTATCTTTTGGTAATTTATTCTAACTTTTCTAAAGTTCTTCTCATTTCTTCTTTCAGGAACCCCTCATTTTCACACGCTTCCTTTAATTCTTCAGTACAACTGGCTTCTCCGATATCTCCTAAAGCTTTAACAGCGTATTTTTTTACCCACATATCTTCATCGTTTTTTACGGTCTCTATGAGGTAATCTACAGCTTTATCTGAACCGATCTTCCCTAAAGCTAAGGCTGAATCTCCCCTGACTCTTTCATCCTTATCGTTCAGTTTATTGATCAGATCACTAACAGCTGAGGCGTTCCCGATTTCACCCAAAGCCCATACGGATACCCATCTGATCTCTTCACTCTCTTCATAAAGATTTCTAAGAAGATGATATACGGCCATATCATCTCCGATTTTCCCTAGAGCTTTAATCGCAGCTTTTCTTACACTCTCATCCTCATCATTTATCATTGGTATGAGATACTTAACACCCTTAACAGATTCTATTTTTCCAAGAGCTTGGGCCGCATTTTTCCTAACTACCGGATTATCATGATCCAGAGCTCTTATCAATTCGTCTACTGCTCTTTCATCACCTAACTCTCCCAATGCATCGGAGATCTCCATGCACAGTTCATCATCACCTTCAAATAAAGAATATAACAAGCTGCTCAGAGCCCTCTCGTCACCGATCTCTCCTAAAGCCCAGCTTGAGATCTTCTTCTCGTACTCACTTCCAGTTTCCATGATGCTCTGTAATTTATTTATTGCTTTCCTGGTTCCTATAGATCCTAGGGACCATATGGAGAGTGCTTTTAAAATGATATCATTTTCCTTTTCAAGGACATCAATAAGGTCATCCACTACTCTTTCATCTCCAAGTTCACCTAAAGATTTAGCTGCATTCTGCCTAACCAACAAAGAATCGTTTTTCAGTCGGTGTCTTAACTCGACTACCACATCACTGTCATCTATATTTCCTAATGAATTGACAGCTTTTATTCGAACATCTTCATTCTCATCGCTAGCTAGCTCTAATAGTGCCTTTTTGGATTTTTCATTTTTAATTTCACCAAGCACTTCTATAGCTCGATTTCGAGTCTTATTTTTTCCTTTTTTAGCTTTACTTATTATGTCCTCTATGATGTCGTCGTTCAACATATCTTTCAGGAGACGGGCTGATATCCATCGAACATGACTGGAATCGTCCAATAAGGATATCTTTTTAAGGTCACTCATCACCTCATCATCATAAAGTTCAACCATCGTTTTTAGGGATGCAATTCTTACTTCTTCATCTTCATCAAAGAAAGCTGTTTTTCTTAACCTTTCTAGTCCCTGATTGTTTTTAAGTTCTCCTATTGACCATATGGATAACCCTCGGTAAAAATCGTTTTCAGATTTTAACGCAATTTGATTGAGTATTTCGTACACCTTTATATCAAAAGACATTAATTCACTGATAACATCACTTCCGTCGATCTCATCATCCAGGAAAGTATCAAATATGTTATAGATATCGTCCATGATAGAATCAGGATTTTCGGGAGTCATGATGATCAGTTAATAAGTTTTATTTTGGAGCATATTCCTCATAAATAAAATTTATCTAGTTCTGGGAAATTCTAAATATGTCTTTTTTTATTTAGAAATGCTATGATTAT
>JBKHIX010000002.1:0-42039 GCA_046538435.1 Thermoplasmata archaeon
TCCGGGGCCTCGCATTACTATCTTAAAGATTGCTATTTATAAATTTGTCTGATTTTTCAATATTAACGAGAAATATCTACCTTCAAAAAGAAAATATTATTACCAACTACTTCACTTTTATTATCGAATGTCTATTTCAGATAATTCCGAAGGTATACAGATTTTGCCATTAACAGAAAGTAATGTAGACGACGTAATATGCTGCCCCGGGGGTCTGGAAGTTAAAAACAAAGACATGAAAGGAGACCTGTACCAAACACTCCTGTGGCGCAAAAGGATGCTTGACAACGGCTTGAGCGGATACATTTTCTACAAGGGTGAAACCCCTCACGGTTTCATAGAATACATGCCTGTAGAGTCGTCTCCATTCCCCATAGATGCCCCTAGTTCAGCAGTTTTGATGTGCTTTCACTGGGCGAGCACCGAAGAAGAACCTCATCTCGAGACTGAAAAAGAGATGATAGAGATGGTGATAGAAGATATCTATGAAAATTTCGACGGATTGGTAGCCTTCGGTTGGGATAACCCAGAACATTTTCCCATTGATATGTTAAAAGAACTCGGTTTTGAAATTGTAGATTCTGAAAAATTAACAAAGTTGATGTGGCTCCCTTTAAAAGATAAAGCATCTAGACCATATATCCTAGATACAGGAGTACAGGCTGAAGATCATTCTGACGAAGGAAAATTGAATATCATTTCAACCTACTCCCATAGATGTCCCTACAGTATTCATAATGGAGTTAAGGTAAAAGAAGCGATAGAAAAAATAGACGATGATCGTATAGGATTCACCCAACATACCATAGATAAGCAGGAAGATGCACTAGAATGGGCAGACGATCCGGGAAACTGGGAGTATTTGATGATAAATGGAGAAGAAGTCAATATCTTCGATAAATCAGCAGATGAGATAAAAGAAATTATAGAAGAGAAACTATCAGAACTCTGATTCATTCCCTATAAACCATTGGTTCTGTATCACTGACTATCTCCCATCTACCTGAATATGAATCATATCTGTATTCACCTTTTACTACGACTGGAGTTTTCTTTAAAAAAGTTTCATTGCCTGCAGGACTCCACTCTTCTATATGGCAGTTTACCTGTTTGTATCCTCCACCTAGTGGACATATCTCCATATCATAACCGCCGTATGACTGGCCATCATTCACGACTTCACCTCTTACTTTTACGTTCATACCTTCATACCATTCGGGATTTTCCAACAAAGAGGATATTTCAGTATAACTGTAGCAAGCTTTCTTCTCCAGTTCAATCCCATAGGACTCTTCCACATTTAAAGTGTAATCACCTTCATACTCTTTAATGAAACCTCTGACAGAGATCACAGCACCCGGTTTTATCTCTTCTTTATTATCCACTTTCTCAAGTCGATCTTTTGCTACTTTTACATTAAGGATTTTACTGGACTCATTCTCTTTAAGCTCTATGTACATAGTATCTTCATAACTATAGCTTTCCGCCACTGTACCTGTTACCATTACCTTCCTCCCAACAAAATTTTCATCGATTTCAGATATTCTCGAGTGCTTTACTCCTGAACTCGCAGTGAATAAAAACAACGAAGCTGTCCCTAAAATCGATACTATAACTGCGATGAAAAGCAACTTGTCTTTGGAAATCATCTATTATCTACCCAATATCTCCAACAATTTATTTTCCATCCGCTCTGCAGGAATATCAGCGATAGATACCTTAGTCGTCCTTCCGGTTCCATCAGATACGGTCTTTGTCTCTATCAAACCGGCATTTGACAGTGACTTCAGGTATTTCCAGAATTGAGTGTGTCCCAGTTTTTTACAGTCGTACTCTTCACAGATTATCTTGTAGAGTTCCTCCACATCACCAGTAGTCGTATAGGATTGTTTCTTCAATTTCCTAGTTGCTGCTAATAGGATCACTCTTTCCTGTTGATTCAAATCTTTCAACCTGCTCTCTGTAACGTAAGGATCGACCTCAGCTTTAGCTCTTCTAACATCTTCAGACCTTATCTGATCCATTCTATCCATCTCTGCTGTTAAACTCGATTTCTCTAGTAGTTCTATACCAAATCTAGCATCCCCTTTTTTACCTGCAATATCTGATAAAAATCTTATCTCCTCTTCCTCTATAGCACCCGGATATAGGGATATCTGTATCCTCTGTGACAATATATCATATAACTCATCCGAATTATATTTGGGAAATCTCACCCTGTTGCTTCTTTTAAAAGAACTCAACGCACTTTCTTCCAGTAGTTCGAAGGCGTTTTTCTGAGATATCAATACCAAAGATACATTACCAACTGAAGACAGTTCTTCTTCATTGAATCTGGTCAGCAGATAAACCAGCTCAGAACCGTCTTTTTGAATAAGGGCATCGACTTCGTCCAACACCACTATCAGATGGGTTTTCTGATTCTTCAATTTATTCTTCAATATCTCCATCATCTCTCCGACAGAGAAACCTCTATCTGGAAATCCCTTATCAAAATGATGAACTATCTTCCACATGGCAGAACTGTTGTTCTTCCTTCTCCTACAGTTCACAAATACATACTCTATATTCTTACCTTTATCTTTAGCCCAATCCTTAAAATCCATACAGAAGCGCTTTGCAGTAGCTGTCTTACCAGTACCTACCTGACCGTGTAAGAAAACATTCTGAGATACGTCTGATTTCACCACTCCTCTAAACAATCCGAAAAGATTTTTGATCTGATCATCACGGTTTGGAAGATCTTTAGGTACATAATCGAATGACAGCTTTTTCTGATCCTTTATTATATTTCCAGTAGTATCTCCAAAATCCATATTTCTCCGCTCATTGTTTTCTTAGGTCAGCCTCACAAAGTTCACAGAATTTTGTACTAGGGTCGTTCAGGTGATTACAGATTGGGCACTTTATTTTTTCCTTTTTCATCGAATTCTCCTCTTCCTGATCAATAGAGCTCTTACCTTCATCTTCATCCATCTTCTCAATCTCTTCAATAACACTAACTAAATCTTCCTCTTCCTGCATCTCTTCTGATGTACCTTCAGGAGTGATCACTATATCTTGAGGCTTCCCCTTCTTTTCCTCTTCTTTGTCTTCTGGTTCTGATATTTCATTGACTACGTCAACCACATTCTTCTCCTCAGTATCCCTTAATGGTTCAGGTATTTCTTCTTCATCCATCTCTTCTTTACCAAAAACTGGTTTTTCTAGTTGCTCCTCACCCTGACTGGACATTTTAACTTTTACTTCCTCTTCTTTCTTTTTCTCGGATCGGAGTTCCTCTTCAGCCTCTTTTTCTTCCTGCTCAATTTCCTCTTTAGTTCGGGGTAAAATAGAGTTCTTTATTGTAACATTTTTACCTGTAGAGAGAGAACCAACGTATTCCACACTCCCATTGACTGTGACTCCATCAGCTAAAACAACCTCACCACCTGATGAAACA
The DNA here is from genome assembly GCA_046538435.1 of Thermoplasmata archaeon. GTDB lineage: Archaea > Thermoplasmatota > Thermoplasmata > Halarchaeoplasmatales > Halarchaeoplasmataceae > CAYSTL01. Next base: position 3,443 of record JBKHIX010000002.1, read on the forward strand.
TCCTGAACAGTCGAATTCTTTTCAATTGTTAGATCTGTTTCACTCTCTATGTCGCCTGATTCGATCTCCTCACCTACAGATATCTTTTTACCTTTTATCATTCCCTCGATCTTAACTTGATTTCCTAAAATGACATCTCCAGATTTAGATATTAGATCACCCTGGATAACTACATCATCTCCAAAATTAATATCGCTCTCTGCATCGACTGAACCTTTGATATCAACCTCATTTCCTCCTTCTATCTTTCCTCTAGATTCTACATCAGCAGTGACAATAGTGCTATGCTTGAATATTATATCGGTATCTGATCTTATGGCCAACTCACTAGAAACACCTGATCGTTTTTTCAATCTTTCTAACAAATCCTGATTTTCTTTATTCAATTCTTCTATCTCATCTTTTAATTCCTCAATTTCCTCTTCATAATCCTTGATAACTCCATCCTTTTCCTTCACCATTTTACTCTCAACATCACCCTCTTCAAGCTTCTCATTCAATTCTTTTATCTTCTCATTTTTCTTTTCTAAGATACTTTTCTTTTTATCAAGAACTTTTCTATTCTCTTCCTCTAGCTTTTCTATTTCACCCTCTAACTTTGATTTCTCTTCTTTTAACTCTTCAACCTCATCACGATACTTTTTCAATTTCTTCCGAATATACTCTTTCTTATCTTCCATAAGTGTCACTCTTGAAGGGCTCTTTTTATACTGTATGCTAATTTACATTATTTAAGATTTATCGGTATAAATATTTGTAAAAAAAGAAGTAAGTCTTAAACTCTAAAGGTTATCGATGATTCCTTTCATCCTTTCAACTTCAACTATACAAAACACATCCCCTTTTTTAGAAATTCTTTTGATGTTTTTGGCTATGACCTCTTCTCTATGGACCTCCAGCTCCTGATACCCCTTCAACTTGTTGATCACTTTATCCCATCTGAGAGCAAACTCTTTAGGAGTTTCTGCTTTGATCTTTTTCCTCGAAAGCGACTTTTCTCTAAATGCTTGTCTTAACCATTGAGTTCCAGTGACATATTTACAGTAAGCCATTGTATAATGTTCTTCATCCATATCTAAAGATTCCAATCTTTTATTCTCATCTTCACAGAATTTTAAAAGAAACACGTATGAAGGAGGGGGCAAACTCACTTCTCCAAAGGTACTTAATCGCTCAGCGTAAATTTTTTCAACTTTATTTGGCTCAATCTCTATCTCATCATTCTCTTCGATGAACTCTTTTAAACCATTCAATTCTTCTTTAGATATCGGCAGGGCTGCAACTTCAAAATCTAAAGATTTCATATTATTTTTTACCTTTTCAGCTTCAGTGACAAGTCCTTTGACTATACCCATCATGTAAATTTTAGAGCCGTCAATCTCAGCTTCGTACAAGTTAACTATCCCCCTTTCTCTCATTTAGGATTTCTTTCATCTTTTCTCCTGTATCTATCTTGAATAACTCTTTTTTCTCAATAACTGGTATCCCTTCAATATTTACTTGCGTATATCTTTTTTTTATAAAGAAGACTGAATCTTTTTCAGTTATCTTAGAAAGGTTAGAAACTATTTTCGCTTTATTCTTGATGTCTTCGTTCCCTTTGGATCCTATACCACTCAATAATATGGTATCATCATCACTTGTCACAGCTTCAAAAGGACACTTGCAGGTTGGAATTACCTCATAGCCAAAAGAATTCAATGACTCAAATACAAATCTACTCAATCCTTTGAATTTATTTATAGATTCTATATCCTTTTCATCTATCTCTGCTTTTTCCAAAGGATTCAGAGGCATTATTAAATCTCCTCCCAGGAACTCCTCGAGTCTTATAGCTACTTCTAAATCAGCCCCCATCCCATTTTCATACTTCTGTATCGACTTTCTTGAAACACCAGCTATCTCTGCTAATTTTTTCAAAGATATCTGTTTCTTCTTCCTTATTTTTTTAAATAAGTTAGAATCCAGCTGTACATAAAATCCTCCTGGCGCTGAGAAAACATAGGGTGGTATTCCTTCTATTACCATATCCTTCAGTGTTTCAAGGCTGATCAAAGGTATGCCTCTGCGTGTATAAACCACTCCTTTTTCCAACTCTCTCCGGCCCCCATTGACCGCTATAAACAGAGGTGAAGCATCCAGAGCACTAGCCAATCTCTTCAGTTCATTAGCGTTATCAATCCTAGAACTATCTGCATTCAATAGTACCCTTATTACTATCAATTCTTCGTCTTTACGTGCGACTAAATCGAAGCTTATACCCCTGTCTCGAAAGGAATCTGTTATATAGAAACCGGACTTCGCAAGGGCTTCTCTAACCTCTTTTATCAACTGAAGCCTATTCATCCATACCTAATTTAGTTTAATGTTCTATATAAGTATAACGGTAAATATATAAGTTAAAGTTGTTGATCGATTCTAAATTACAATCAAAGGTTTAGTAAAATATATATAGAACCTCAATATTGAAAACTTCAACAAATGATTCAAAGGTGTAAATTATGTTTGGAAACCAACCAATATTACTATTAAAAGAAGGAACGGAAAGAGAAAGAGGAGAAGACGCTCAGAAAAGAAACATCGCTGCTGCAAAGGCAATCGCTGACGCAGTAAGAACCACACTTGGTCCAAAAGGAATGGACAAGATGCTTGTGGACAGCTTAGGGGATGTTGTTATCACAAATGATGGTGCTACTATACTCAAAGAAATAGATATAGAGCATCCTGCAGCTAAGATGGTTGTTGAGGTTGCAGAGAGTCAAGATGATGAATGTGGGGATGGAACAACAACTGTTGTTGTTCTTGCGGGAGAGTTCTTGAAAGAAGCAGAGGACCTTATCGAACAAAATATTCATCCAAGCGTTATCGCTAAAGGATTCAGAGATGCAGCAGCCAAATCACAGGAAATTCTCCAGGAGAGCAAGATAGATATCGATATCAACGATGAAGAAAAGTTAAATGAAATTGCAAAGACAGCCATGACTGGAAAGGCTATAGAAGGCAACAAAGATAAATTGGCTGAGATGGTTGTAGAAGCAGTAAGACATGTTGCAGAGGAAGAAGACGGATCATACATGGTCGATATCGACAACATAAAAGTAGAGAAGAAATCTGGAGCTAGTGTTGAAAGATCTGAGATGGTTAACGGTATCATACTCGATAAAGAAAGATTGAACGCAAGTATGCCCAAAGAGGTGAAGGACGCCAAGATAGCTCTTCTGAATTCAGCTCTTGAGATAAAAGAAACAGAAGTAGATGCTGAGATCGAGATAACAAATCCAGAACAGTTACAGCAGTTCATAGATGAAGAGGAAGCAAGCATCAAGAAGATGGTCGATAAAATCAAAGATGTTGGTGCTAACGTATTGCTGTGTCAGAAAGGAATAGATGACTTAGCTCAACATTATCTAGCAAAGAACGGAATATTGGCTATAAGAAGAGTCAAGAAGTCTGATATGAAGAAACTTGCAAAAGCAACAGGTGGAAACGTAGTAACAAATCTAAAAGACCTAGAAGAATCTGACTTAGGAAAAACGGGAATGGTACATGAAAAATTAGTCGGCGACAGCCACATGACCTTCGTAGAAGATGCTGCCAAAGGTAAATCTGTATCATTGTTGTTAAGAGGAGGAACAGAACATGTGGTAGATGAACTAGAAAGAGCGATTCACGACGCATTGAAAGTCTCTGCAGTTGCAATAGAAGACGGTGCAATACTACCTGGCGGGGGAGCAACAGAGATAGAATTGAGCAACAAGCTCAAAGATTACGCAGGAACTGTTAAAGGAAGAGAACAGTTGGCCATAGAAGCCTTCGCTGATGCTTTAACGATCATACCAAGAACATTAGCAGAAAACGCAGGAATGGATGGTATCGACGTCCTTATGGATCTCAACACAGCACATGAAAAAGACGGACTTAGAAATCAAGGTATAGAGATCATCAGTGGTGAAGTATCTGATATGGTAGACAGCAAAGTTGTCGAACCTTTCAGAGTTAAGAGCCAGGCAATACAGGCAGCTACTGAGGTAGCTAACATGATACTAAGAATCGACGATGTCATAGCCTCCAAAGGTGGAGGCGGTGGAGAAGAAGCCGGTGGTCCACCAGGAGGACCTGGCGGAGGAATGCCAGGCGGCATGGGCGGAATGCCCGGTATGATGTAAATTAAGTATCGATCATACTGTTTAAGAAATCCTAAAACCCTTTCTTTCTAATTTTCTCTGTACTTAATTTTCTGGTAAAACAATATTCCGACAAAAGTAATTCCTATTGAATTTCCCACAAGATACGGAACACTTTCAACATTCAAGATGGTATATATTTGCAGACCTATGAACGAAAAGAATGCTACACTCAAAAATAAAAATGAAAGATCTCTAACTTTCTTCGTTTTGAAAACCTGGTACGCCTGTATAGCCCATCCAGAATTGAGCATAATTATGGAAAATAAACCTAAAATTTCGATCATCTTCATTTTTCCATCTCCATTTTAACCAAAGAATAGACTTTATCTTTAACATCTTCTAAAGGTTCCGATGCATCTATAGTCACCCAATCATGTCTCTCTGCAAGTGTTTGATAATTTTCTCTCACTTTTTGAAGATAATCGACCTTCTCATATTTACTCTTGACATTTCTGCCCTCTATCCGTTCTATCGAAACTTCAGGTTCAACATCGAATAAAACCGTTAGATGAGGTTCATGGATGAATGTTTCCTGGATATACTCTATATAGCTTAGATCTATATCTTCTGCAGCGGCCTGGTAGGCAGCTGTTGAGCCCCAATATCTGTCGCATAATACATCTTTATCCTCAGACATCCACCTCTTTATCTTTTCAGTATGTTCAACCCTATCAGCTAGATATAAAAACAAATCTAGATACGGTGAATGTTCTTGGTTTGCTGCTTTTTGAGCTAATTTACCTGCTTCAGAATCAGAGGGTTCTTTTGTAAAGATCAGGTCATCAAATGTTTTTTCGAGATATTTTCCCACGCTTGATTTGCCAGAACCATCGATACCTTCGAACACTATGAATTTAGACATCATATCTCTATTCACGGGTGTAAAAATAGTTTTTCGGTTCAAATTATTCAAAGATTCTATGATAAGAAGCATTAGATTTAAGTATATGAACTTAATAGAATGCTATATGACAGATAATAGGCCCCTTACAGTGCTGAATAAAAGTATCGGTAAGAACGTGATCGTAGAACTTAAATATGGTAAGGAATACAGGGGAACATTGAGCGGCTACGACCCTCACTTGAACCTTGTCATGGAAGATGTAAAAGAATACATCAATGGTGAGAAAACCCGTGAGATGAAGAAGGCTCTCGTTCGAGGAGATAATGTAGTTTACGTTTCACCATAAAAGGGAGGAATAATTCATGAGTAAAGGTACACCATCCAAGGGTAAAAAAGGTAAATCAAAAACTCACATACCATGCAGACGCTGTGGAAAGAAAGCTTACAATGTAAGAAAAGGCTACTGTGCAGCTTGTGGTTTCGGTAAATCGTCAAAAAAGAGAGACTATAACTGGGCCAAAGACCATTAAATAGTCTAATTTTCTCAATTTTCTCTCTAAATATAGTCCAAGCTATCAAAAATAATAATACTATCCTTGATATTTATTGATTAGAGAAAAATGAGCAGGATGTCTTTCTATCTTAAGGAAAGGGTCGAAGAAGTAAAGAAAAGGTATGAGTTAGATAGACAGGTGAGTAAAAAGCTCCCAAAGCGTGAAAAAATAATTATATCTTGGATAACTATATTGATATTTTGGATAATAGTCAGTGGTGATTTAACATGGCCCAATCTGATAATTGGTGGTTCAGTCGCTTTTATAATCGCTTCTTTCATGTATGAAAACCTTACAGATGACCTGAGGTGTGAAGGAACACTCATCAAAAAGATTGTAAATCTTCTATTAGTTCAGGTCCCACAATACGTATTCATAATGGCCTTTCAGGTTATAGAAAGTAATGTTAGGGTGGCTAAACATGCAATATTTATGGACATAGATCCTGGGATAATAAAAATAGATACAGACCTAAAATCAGATACTGGTACAACATTGATGGCTAATTCGATCACTTTAACACCAGGCACACTGACTATTGACCTGGATAAGAAGCTAGACAAAACACATCTTTATGTTCATTGGATCAATCTCAAAACTCTAAATGCAGAAAAGGCAGGTGATGAAATAAAAGGAGATGTAGAAAGATGGTTGAAGAAAATATTCTGGTAAGTCCTCTAGGTTTGACTGTATTGGTCCTTCTATTGACAAGTTTTATTTTGATCTATAGAGTGATTGTTGGACCAACCTTACCTGATAGAGTAGTAGGTTTCAACACAATAACCACCAAGATGGTTGTGGTAATCGCCGTGTTATCCGTATTACTGAGAGAGTTTTATCTATTAGACCTTGCTATTGTGTTATTGATGGTGAACGGAGTAGCTAATCTGATCTTATCTAAACATCTAGAGAAGGAGGGGGCAAGATGATAGTAGAATACTTATTGTTATTACTTGGAACATCGATAATGATATTCGGTATGATAGGAATACTTAGATTCCCTGATCTATATACAAGACTCCATGCTGCTACGAAATGCGACACAGGTGGGGCGATGAGTATCCTGCTCGCGGCTGCATTGCTTGTAGACGCTCCTTTAACTATCAAGATTAAATTCTTGATCCTCATGTTCCTGATATTTATGATAAACCCTATGATATCCCACGCTTTGGCAAGAGGAAGCCATAAAGTAGGGGTCAAACCACAGGTGGAGGTGGATATGTATGCTAGGGATAATCCATGAAATAATCCTCATAGCCATGATTATTTTAGCCCTGATTATTGTGGAGGAGGATGAATTATTAAACGCTGTAGTTGAGCTGGCTTTGCTCAGCACTTTCCTAATAGTAGTGATGTTTCTTCTTCAGGCACCAGATGTGGCCCTTTCAGCGGCAGTGGTAGGTGCTTTATTGATAGGTGCTTTCATCTACACGATCGAGGGGGTGAAAAAATCAAAAAAAGGATAGTGGCATTAATTTTGGTTTTGATACTGGCTTCTATACTACTACCTCTCGATTATTCTAGACAAAGAAGTGACAGCTATGATCATTATGTGAATAACTGGGAGGATATAGGTATAAGTAACTTAGTGGCGGCTGTACTAGCAGACTGGAGAGCATATGATACTTTAGGTGAAACAGTAGTTTTATTCACAGCAGTTTACGGTGTTTACATCATACTTGGGGGTGAAAAAGAATGAGGATGTCTTCTATCGTTCGTAACAGCTCAAAATTGGTTTCACCCTTTTTAGTCGCTTACGCTACCTATATGATCGTGAACGGTCATATAACTCCTGGAGGAGGTTTTCAAGGAGGTGTAATTTTAGCTGTAAGCGTAATTCTGTTGATCACATCTCATGGTTACAAAGCAGTTCAGGAGACTTTCAGCGTTAGACTGGTAAAATCGCTAGAGAGCCAATCGCTGTTGTTAATAATTATTATGTCTATAATCGGTCTAGCGTTTGGATCGTACTTCTTTAATTTTTTGAGAGGAGGAGAACCAGGCACGCTTTTCAGCGGTGGAACAGTGGTTATCTTCAATATACTGATAGGTCTTGAAGTTGGAGCAGCGTTCACGTTATTATTCTACATGTTATTGAGGTGGACAGAAATTGATTGAATCGATAACTGGTGGTTACTTAAATGCACAGTTAGCTGGCATTATCCTTCTCTTGATAGGACTGTATGGTTTGATTACTAACCGTAATCTGATAAAACAGGTCATTTCAATCAATGTTTTATCCACTGGTGTGTTCCTTTTCTTTACAAGCTTGGGACATGTAGCAGGGAAAAGTGCACCTCTTATAATCCACGACAGCATGGTCGATCCTCTTCCAGCCACGTTGATGTTGACCACATTGGTTATTGATGTTGCTGAGACAGCTTTTGCATTGGTCTTAATACTGAGGATGAAGGGTGAAAAAGAATGATACCTCTCATCGTAACATTACCTCTGTCATTCGCATTTCTCGGCATGCTCTCTACAGCTTTTAAAAAACTCGAAAGATTCATTGAAGTATTTTTCGTGTTAGGAATATTTTCACCATGGCCAATATTCATTCTCAATGTGAATGATTATCCAATTGAAACCGTCATAGGTGGATGGTCTAGAATATCAGGGATAGAAGTGGGAATAGACAGCATCAATCATTTCTTGATACTTGCAACCCTGATCGTATTTTCAATGGTAGGGATATACTGCCTATCTTATTTCAGCAAAAATCCCGAAAAAAATGAACCGATAACAAATAAATCGATGTTTCCTCTCATACTTTTAGTGTATGGTGGACTACTAGGATGCTTCCTAACTAGAGATCTATTCAACTTTTATATTTATATGGAAATTGCGTCGGTATCATCGGTCATCATGGTATCATGTTCAAATGAAGAAGGTTCAAAACAGGCAGCTTACAGGTATTTGATCCTTTTTTTCCTTTCTTCATTCATGTTTATTTTCTCAATTGGTATAATCTATACAAATACGGGAACTTTAAACTTCCATTTAATAAAAGAAAATATGGTGATGACAACAGAGATGAAAGTGGCTATATCGATGGCTTTTGTTTCTTTCATCACTAAAGCAGGTATATTTCCAATCTATTTTTGGCTACCTGAAGCCCATTCAAAAGCAGAAACACCTATAAGTGCTATTTTATCCGGCTTAACAGTAAAAGTTCCTGTTTTTGGAATGGTGCTTTTCATGTTGTATATGGATATTGAATTCCTAACTCTACCACTTTTGATAATTGCTTTTTCATCGATTCTGTTTGGCGTTGTTTTAGCCATTCTTCAGAAAAATGTTAAGAAAATATTGGCATATTCGACTGTTTCACAAATGGGTTTTATTCTATTAGCTATCGCAACTTTGAACGCCGCCGCTGCGGTTCATTATGCTTTTGCACATGCGTTGTTTAAATCAGGACTGTTTCTGGGTATAGGAGTGTTGATTTCCAGGCATGGAACAAAAAATCTCGACAGACTTTCCTGTAAAAGAGACAGTTTATTGATGTTATCGATTATTATCCTCACATTAGCCATTGGGGGTGTGTCACCACTAATAGGTGCCTTCGGAAAAAACGAAATTCTCTCAGAACTCTCAGGATTTGGAGTTTACTTATTTTATATAGGTTCCATAGGTACCCTGACCTACTTCATCAATCTAAATTACGGGCTGTTAAACTTAAAAAGCCTGGGAAAACAATTCCCTAATTTAGAAGGGATGGTAACCTTTATAACAGCAATATTGACAGTTGCTTTTGGTTTGTATTATTACCCAAAACTGAAATTAATGGATCTGGTTCTTATAGGAATTTCTTTCCTTACATTTGCCGTATTAAAATGGGTTAAAGTATTTGAATGGAAATCGCCAACATACTTTTCAAAAGATGTAAAAGGTTTAGGTGGTGAGATAAACTTCTACACGTCAGTCTTCGTTTTAGTGAATATAATATTTCTAGTTTATTTTCTTTATTGATAATCTAAGACCTAGATTAATAAAAATTAGTATTAAAGTTATATATCATATTACCACTATCCAAAATTACATGACGGTCGAAATTATTATAATAAAAGGTGATAAGAATTGATCCCTTTAATCGTAGTTTTGCCTTTATTCTTTGCCTTTACATGTATGCTTTCTATGGGCATTAGAAAGCTTAAAGGATATACTAAATTTTTTTTCCTGATGGGGATATTTTCACCATGGCCTATCTTCTTAATTAATGCTAGTGATTATCCTATAGAAACAGTCATAGGTGGATGGTCCAGAATATCAGGCGTAGAAGTAGGGATAAACAGCATTAACCTTTTCTTGATCCTTGCAGCCCTGATCGTATTTTCCATGGTGGGGGTATACAGTCTTTCATATTTCAGTAAAAATACTGATAATACTGATTTATTTAAAAACAGATCAATACTACCGCTTATTCTTCTAGCATATGGTGGGATACTCGGATGCTTCATGACTAGAGATCTTTTCAATTTCTTTATTTATACTGAGATCGCATCTTTATCCTCGATCATAATGGTTGCATGTTCAAGAGAAAAAGGTTCTAAGAAAGCTGCTTACAGATATTTGATAATGTTTCTCCTATCCACTTTCTTTTTTACTTTCTCCATTGGAATAATTTACCTCAATACTGGAACACTCAATTTTAACTTAATAAAGGAAAATATGGTGATGACAACAGAAATGAAAGTGGCGATATCTATAGCCTTTGTTTCTTTTATCACCAAGGCTGGAATTTTTCCTATTTATTTCTGGCTTCCTGAGGCTTATTCTAAAGCTGATGCTCCGATCAGCGCTATATTAGCAGGTTTGGGTGAAAAAGTACCTATATTTGGGATGATCCTGTTTCTTTTGTATACCGATATCGAGTTTTTAACTCTTCCTTTGATGGTAGTGGCATTCTCTTCCATATTCTTTGGAATAATAATGGCCATTCTTCAGAAAAATGTTAAAAAGATACTCGCGTACTCGACCATATCTCAACTTGGATTTATCTTATTGGCCATCGCAACTTTGAATGCTGCTGCAGCTGTTCATTATGCCTTTGCTCATGCTTTATTCAAGTCGGGATTATTCCTTGGCACAGGGATTTTGATTACTAGATATGGTACTAAAAATATTGATAGACTATCGTATAAAAACGATAAGATATTGATGCTGTCGATAATCATATTGACCCTAGCTATAGGAGGTGTTTCACCATTTATAGGTGCTTTTGGAAAAAGTGGAATCCTATCTGAACTATCTGGTATTGAAGTTTATCTGTTTTATGCAGGTTCTATTGGTACCCTTACGTACTTTATTAATTTAAACTACAATCTGTTCTCTCTAAAGAATATTGTTAGTCCTCAAAAATATACTGTTGAAAAGGTTGTTACTTTTATAATATCTTTACTCACAATAGCCTTTGGTTTATATTATTATCCAAACTTGAAAATTATGGATGTTATACTTATCGGTACAGCCTTATCTATCTTTTACATATTTAAGCAGATAAATTTATTTGAAAGTAAATTACCAGAATATTTTTCTAGAGATTCAAGGGGGTTAGGTGTTGAGATAAACTTCTACACATCTATATTTCTTCTGATGAACATACTGTTCTTAATCTACAGTCTTTACTGATATTTCCAGGACATCATCTCTTCTAGAAATCCTTTCTTTCAGTTTATCCAAGCTAACATCCATATTACTGCAATCGAGTACTAAAATCAAGATAGCTTCTCCTGAACTTATCTCCTCGCTCTCGTTGAACTGTATGTTGACATCGTGTTTAGCGAATACACCACTGATAGCTGAAAGTACTCCCGGTTCGTCCTTAACAACAAGCTCCACTTCTACAAGGTTCTTACCGGGTAATGCTATCTGTTCAAGTCTAGCTTCTTTCATCTCAGGGCTTATCTCCAGAAGAAAATAAGATCCTTTAACTACTCCTATCTCATAGGATGCCTCTTGAGGAAATTCCACGACACCATCTTTATCGATTTTTATGATTTCATAATGCGTCATTGCATATAACAAATGTATTATTGATTTATAAACACATTGGTTTATTTAGTTCATAAATAATTATAAAAAACTATGACTTTGATATTAAAACATGAAGTATAAATAAACTATAATTCATGTTTATGCTGATTTATGATTCAAGATATAGAAAGCATTCGACTCTTAGTCGATATTACGATAATGTTGTTTGGGGCCCTCGTATTTGGTTATATCGTCTCTAAGCTTAAACAACCAGTTATCCTAGGTTATCTTTTTGCAGGGATAATCATCGGTCCTTTTGCGCTCGGATTGATAGGAAAAGTAGAAGATGTTCATACATTATCTCAGATCGGTGTAACTCTTCTTTTGTTCGTGGTGGGTCTTGAATTTTCACCCAAAACCTTGAAGAAAATTTGGAAGATATCGGTGATTGGTGGAATATTAGAGATGACATTCGTTTTCTTTTTGGGTTTTGGAGTGGGTATGCTTTTTAACTTGGGTATTGTCCAGTCTGTCTTCCTAGGTTCAATACTTTCTATAAGCAGTACCATTGTAGTAATACGTGTTCTACAGAATTTAGGTGAGGAAAAAGAACTTGCAGGAAGGATTATGATAGGTCTATTGATAGTCCAAGATATAGGAGTTATTGTTTTCGTTACAGTTTTATCAAATGTTTTCATAGTGGAAGGAAATAACTTTTTAGATTATATCATACCAATAGCCTATAACCTAGCCTATGTAATATTAATACTTTTGATAGGTAGGTTAGCCCTACCAAAAATATTGAGTTATGTGGGTAAATTGGAAAATAAAGGTCTATTTTTGGTGACTATATTGGTAATTAGTCTAGGTACAGCTTCTTTTGCATATATGCTAGGGATACCGTTGGCTTTGGGTGCATTTCTAGCTGGCCTTGTCCTTGCTGAGAGTGAATATGGATTGGAAATAGTTAATAAAATAAGACCTATAAGAGACATTTTTGTAATACTATTTTTTGTTTCTATAGGTATGTCACTAAATATTTTCTTGCTTGGTGGCAACATGTTATTGTTGTCAGCGATAGTATTGACAATGGTGATAGGTAAGTTCGTTATACTTTCATTATCTTCTAAAGTATTTGGTTATACTACAAAAACAGCGCTTAAAGTTGGATTAGGGATGATACAGATAGGAGAGTTCTCTTTCATAATGGCAGAATTAGGGTACCTAAACGACCTGATATCCCATGAATTATACTCCTATGTTATTACAACTGCAATGATAACGATAATCATCACCCCATATTCGATAATGAATAGTGATAAAATATACAAATGGCTTAGACAGTTTGAATATCTCTCAAAGTTTATAAATAAAATATTTCCGGAGGCAAAAGAAAAAATAGAGTTCGACAAAAAAGAAGATATCGAAGATCATGCAGTTCTTATCGGTTATGGAACCGTAGGACATCTTACTGTCGATACAATTTTACCATACAGAAAACCATTCGTAGTAATCGATCATGATCCAAAAAAGATGGATATTTTAGATGAGCTAAATTTTCCATATATATATGGGGATGCGACTAGTTCACATATATTGGAAAGAGCAAACATCAAAAATGCAAAGTTGGCGGTAGTTACTATCCCTGGTGAAAGAGATGTTAAGACGATCGTAGACATAGTTAGAAACATTAATCCCGACTGTGAAATAATCGCTAGAGTTCATTCAAAAAATCTAAAAAAAGATATCGAAGATAAAGTTGATCATATCATCTATCCAGAAGTACTTGGAAGCAAAGCTGTTGCGAAAGTTGTTGAAAATCATATTCAAAAGAACAACAATTAGGTAAAAACATGACTTTTAACCAGAAATCTTTTTAGTATCTCTTATTTCTTATTCTCTAAATAGGTGTTTATCATGGATTATATTTACCTCGACGATGCAGCGACTACTAAGGTTGATGATCGTGTAAAAAAAGCTATGGATGAATATTATGATAAGAAATATGGGAATCCATCCAGCCTTCATAGGATGGGAAAGGAAGCTAAGAAGGCTATGAAAAACGCTAGAGAAAGAACTGCCAACCTAATGGGTGCTGATATTGATGAGATAATATTCACCTCGGGAGGAACAGAGGCAGATAATCTAGCTATAAAAGGTGCTGTTGAGAAGTCTGAAGGAAATCATATCATCACCACTGAGATAGAACATGCTGCAGTGTACAATACATGTAAGTATCTGGAAGGGAAAGGTTATGATGTAACGTATCTGGGGGTAGATGAGGATGGACTCGTAGACGTGGATGAGTTTGAAGAAGCTTTCTGTGATGATACTGTCATTGCAAGCATAATGTACGCAAACAACGAGATTGGAACAGTAGAACCAATAGAAGAACTAGCAGAGATAGCTGATGAAAATGATGTATTGTTTCATACCGATGCTGTTCAGGCTGTCGGTAAGCTTCCGATCGATGTGAAAGAAGAAAAGATAGACATGCTATCGTTATCCGCTCATAAATTGCATGGACCTAAAGGTGTTGGCGCTCTTTATTTGTCTGATGATGTAGATATCGAGCCTATCATACATGGAGGTGGCCATGAAAACGGTTACAGGTCAGGTACTGAGAACGTCAGCGGTATAGTCGGTTTAGGTAAAGCATGTGAGATCGCTGAAGATGAGATGGATGATTACGTTCCTAGGATGACCAGATTGAGAGATAAATTGATAGACAATATATTGAATGAAATTGATGAGGCTTATCTAAACGGTCATCGAGAGAAAAGATTACCAAATAACGCTAATTTTTACTTCAAAGCAGCTGAAGGTGAAGCGATAGTTTTACATCTCGATTCGAAAGGTATCGCTGCATCTACCGGTTCTGCTTGCTCATCTAAATCCTTGAAGGCTTCTAGGACCTCACTGGCTACAGGACTGGATGAACAGTATGCTCATTGTTCTTTGAGACTTACGCTGAGCAGATATACTGAAGAAGATGAGATTGATAAAACAATAGAAGTTGTACCTGAAGTTATAGCAAATCTAAGAGATATGTCACCTTTATGGGATAGGTAGTTTTGAGATGTTCGAGATAAAACATAAGGATGGATTGGCAAGGATATGTGATTTCGAAACACCAGACGGTGTGATAGAAACACCTTCTATAATGCCTGTTATAAACCCAAATATAGAATTGATTTCTCCTAGAAGATTACAGGAAGAATTCGGAACTCAGATTTTGATAACGAATTCCTACGTAATCTATAAGAATAAAGAACTGAGAGAAAAGGCATTGGAAAAAGGACTGCATGATATGCTTGATTACTCAGGTCCAATAATGACGGATTCTGGAACATTCCAGGCCTATGTTTACGGGAAGGTGAATATCAAACCCGATGAAATAATCAAATTTCAAAAAGACATCGGTTCTGACATATCAACTATACTCGATCTTTTTACCGAACCAGATGACCTACGTAATGTTGTGGAGGATAAAGTTGACCAAACCATAGAGAGAGCAAAGGATGCTGTAGAGAAATATGGTGATATGGAAGGTTTTCTTTCTCTACCGATACAAGGTTCAGTATTCACCGATCTTAGAGAATACAGTGCTAGAAAGATCTCCGAACTCGGAAACCATTTCTATCCTATAGGTGGAGTCGTTCCATTGATGGAGAATTACAGATTCAAAGAATTGGCTGGTATAATCCTGGCTTCCAAAAAAGGATTAGGGCCTAAAGGACCGGTTCATCTTTTCGGTGCTGGTCATCCCATGGTGTACCCCTGGGCTGTGCTGATGGGATGTGATCTCTTCGATTCATCTTCATACGCCAAGTACGCCAAACGTGGAGATATGATGTTTTCCACCGGAACTAAAAATTTGGCGAATATCGAGCATTTCTCATGTCAATGTCCAGTCTGCAGTTCATACACACCTGATGAATTAAAAAATGAAGATGAAGAAGCTAGGAATCGATTGATCGCAGAACATAATCTATGGATAAGTTTCAAAGAGATCGAAAAGATAAAACAGGCCATCAAAGAAGGAAATCTTTGGGAGATGGTCGAAAGAAGAGTAAGGGCTCATCCACATCTGCTTGAATCAATGGAAAGCATATACGATTGGAACCTGTTCTTGGATTATTTCGAACCTAGAAGCAGACAGAAAGCTCTATTTTATACTGGTAGTACCACGATGAAAAGACCTGCTATCAAAAGGATTCAAAATTACTTGGTCAACGAATACGAACCCCCTCAAGACGGGCCGACCATATTTTTAGAGACGGAAGAATCAAAAAAACCGTATCATCGATTTATGGAAGAGGCGATGAATCTATTGGATGGAAAGAAAGTTAACTTACTCGTGTCAACTCCGATTGGTCCTGTACCGCTAGAATTGGATGAGATATATCCTATCGCACAATCGGTCTTCCCAGATTATGTTGAAAGTGAGATAGAGTTAGACAAATACTTAGAAAATAAAGATATCTCTGAAATTCTTTGGTGGAAAGGAGAAGAGACGCTTGAAAAAATACCTGATGAAAAAGGTATGCCCTTCGATGAAATGATGATATATTCCACAGCAGAGTACCAGTTCTGTAAAGGTGCTGGTGAAGTACTTACAGATGGTGAGTTAAGTTACGTTAAAAACAGAAAGGGGAGAATAAGGAACGTCTTTTTAGACGGAGAACATATACTTTCTAGAAGACATTATGACGGTTTCTTCACACTGAAAAAAGCTGGAGGAAGACTATTGAAGGAAAATTTTGAACCGCCATTATTGAGGACCCAGGTAACATATGATAGTGCAGAATACAACTGTGAAGGTCACAATGTTTTCGCTAAATTCGTGACAGATATGTGGGAAGATCTCAGGGTAGGAGATGAAACTATAGTCGTTAATAAAAATGATGAATTGGTGGCTACTGCAAGAACTTTTCTTACAAAGAAAGAAATCGATGTATTGGACACCGGACTAGCAGCAAGGATCAGGGAAGGTTTTAAAGAATATAAAAAATAACATCTACATCCATCAATCTAAAATACTACCCTCTATAATGTGATTTCCGATGCGAATAGCGGTAGTTCTAGAGGATAAATGCCAGCCCAAAAGATGCAGTTACGAATGCATAAATTACTGTCCTAGAGTGAGGACCGGTGATGAGACCATAACTAAAACAGAGGGCGGTATAAAGATTTCAGAAGAATTATGTTCTGGCTGTGGTATATGTGTCGATAAGTGTCCATTCGATGCTATAAAGATAATAAATCTACCCGAAGAATTGGACACCGACTTAATACATCAATTCGGGGAAAACAGTTTTCGTTTATACCGATTACCGGTTCCTGAAGAAGGGCAAGTAATTGGTCTTCTTGGTGCTAATGGGATAGGTAAAACAACAGCTATCAGGATACTTTCAGGTGACATAAAACCTAACCTAGGAAAGTATGAAGAGGATGTATCTTTGGATCACGTTTTAGATAAGTATTCTGGAACTGCATTAGGAGACTATTTCTCAAAATTAGATACGCAAAAATATGAAACTTCATTGAAACCACAATATGTGGATAAAATACCCGCTCATTTTTCGGGTAAGGTTGAGGACCTACTATCGGGCGTAGGCGATGATTACATGAGGTGGGTTGAAACACTTAATATTGAAAACACTCTAGATTCTAGTGTGAAAAATTTGTCTGGTGGTGAACTTCAAAGAGTTGCTATAGCTGCATCATCTACTAACGAGGCTGATATCTATTTCTACGACGAACCATCATCTTACTTAGATATAAAGCAGAGATTGAACGTAGCTAAAGCCATAAGAGAAAAAAGTAAGGATAGCCAGGTCATGGTCATCGAGCACGACCTAGCTGTTTTAGATTTCTTGGCAGATAATATCCATATCTTGTATGGTTCTAGAGGTGCTTATGGTGTTGTAACGCATCCCAAGGGTGTGCGAAAAGCGATAAACACTTACTTACACGGGTTCCTGCAGGAAGAAAACATCAGATTTAGAAATGCAGATATCGAATTCGAAAAACATGCACCTAAAAAAGAATGGCATTCGAACCCTCTCATCGAATATGATAAACTGGTTAAGGAGTGGGATTCATTCAAACTGGAAACGGAGAAAGGAGAGATCCCAGAAGGTGAAGTAGTTGGAGTGGTGGGTCCAAATGCTACGGGTAAAACAACTTTCGTCAAGATGCTAGCCGATGTGATAGAACCAACAGAGGGAAATATCGAGAAGAAGATAAACGTAAGCTACAAACCCCAATACATCAAAGCTGACTATAGGGGCAGAGTTATGGACCTCTACAACACAGAAATTAGTGAAACGTTTCATTCAAGTTTCTTCGAGTCTGAGGTAATCAAACCTCTCGAGCTAGAAGAACTTTTGGAACGTGAAGTGATGAACTTATCTGGCGGAGAACTCCAAAGAGCAGTTATCGCATTGTGTTTAGGAAGGAATGCGGATCTCTACCTTATCGATGAACCGAGTGCTTACCTTGATGCCTCTAGAAGGATGGACGCAGCTAAAGTCATTCGAAGATTCATGGAAAAAACTGACAAAGCTGGAATGATCGTTGATCACGATGTATATTTCATCGATTACGTATCAGATTTGATAATGAACTTCAACGGTATTCCAGGTGAACACGGTTATGGAAAGGGACCATTTGAGATGCGTGAAGGTATGAACAATTTCCTAAAAGAACTTGAGATCACTTTCAGAAGGGATGCTGAAACCAACAGGCCCAGAGTTAATAAATTAAACTCTAGACTGGATAGAAAACAAAAATCAGAGGGAGAGTACTACTACTCTAAATAGTCGCCATATTTTCTATAGGTAATTTTTCTTCAATATCTTCTGCCATGAATTTGATACCGCGTTTTCTCTCTTCCGAAGGGACTAAATTTTCAACCAATATCTGACCATCTGGATATTCTGTCTGTTCGACTTTTATCTTTTTTTGTTTGTGTAAAAATAGGACTGAGACCATAGCAGTTACAATATCTCCTATCCTGCTATCATGGATCATGTTAAAGGTTATAACGTTCTGTTCATAACAGCATATCCTGTCCCAAATCATGCCGATATCATGGTACAAGTCCTCTTTGTGAGAACGGGTATCATAATTTTCCTCTCGATCCCTCATCTCCTGCTCTCTCTCTTCCTTCTTCTCTTTCCTGATTTTTTCCATCTTCTCTCTGTATTTAGCTTCCTTCTTCGCTTCTTCAAAAGCATCTACGAGCTGGATCAGTGAAACTGGGTTCTTTTCTTCTCTCCTTATCGCTTTATCCAACGGTTGATTATCACTTTCCACCACTTCTTCCTGAAAATCAATATCTTCAGGTTCTTCATACAATTCATAATCATAAACATCCCAATCAGAAAAGAATGTATCCTCTATAACTTCTTCTTCCTGTTCCTGACTTTGCTCAGCATCATAAAGGACTTCTTCACACTGCATCTTTAGGATAGACCAGGCCATGTTTACAAGCTGACCCGCCACTAAAAAGTTGATATTTTCCTGATCTTTAGCTTCCTCAAGATACATCTTGGTAAATGATATTAAATCTATATCCCATGGATCCATCTTTTCATCTATTACAAGCTTGAAAACTGAAGCGATAGCACATTCAAAAGGATCGTTAGATATCTGGTAACCATCGTCATCCATATTATTGATCATGGTGATATATTCGTCTATTCTCTCTCCTGAGCGTTCTTCATCGATCAAAGATTTATGAAAAATGAGGTGGTTGATAACTTCATCTGTCGATTCACCTACCTCAACGATCGGTTTCTCTACTTCACAGACCATCTACTGCACCTCCGTTGTCAATTTACTGACCTCTGAAAATTCAGGAATATCTTTTTCTTTACTATCTCCTATATTCACCTTCATTATCACGTCAGAGATACCGTTTTCATGTATTGTTACACCTATGATATGATCCGATTTCTTCAATGTGACCTTTCTCAAAGAGATTTGGATGAACTGAGCAGATTCAGAATTCCTCTTTATCATCCCAGCTACGTTTTCAGCGTTTATACCGTCTAGATTCTGATCTATCTCATCCAGCAAGTAAAACGGCGATGGGTCATACATCTGTATAGAGAATATGAAGGCCATGCTGACAAGGCTCTTCTCTCCGCCAGATAATGCATCGATCCTGTGCACTTTCTTTCCCGGAGGTCTAGCTTTAATTATCAATCCACCTTCGAATGGTTTTTCCTCATTTTGGAGTTCAAGGTGTGCTTCACCACCACCTGATAAATTGTTGTACACTTTCTGGAAGTTTTTATCGATTTCTTTCTTTACCTTCATCAGACCTTCTTTCTTCTTCACATCCATCTCGTCGATCAATTTATTCAGTTCTTCTCTCCTGTTTTCCAGCTCAGTGTACTCATCTTTGAGCTTCTCCATTCTTTCTTTCTTCTTCTTGTAATCCTCTAGAGCCCGCATATTTACCGGCTGAAGATCTTCCATTCTATTCTCACATTTCCTAATCGTGTGTTTCAGTTCTTTCATCTTTGGTAATTCTTCGCCCGAATAGCCCAAATCATCATCTAAATCGTTTTTAAGCTCTTCTAAACTCTCTCTTTCATTCTTCAACTTTTGTTTAAGACTTAGGATATACTTCTTCTTGGACTCGATCTCAGTCTCGATATTATCTATTTTATGCTTGATATCCATCCTTTCTTCTTTCTTTTCGTCTAAACTCTGTCTTAAATCCTCCAACTCCTCATCCATCGAGTCCTGCTCTTCCTTAAGATCTTCTAGTTCATCCCTCTTCTCCTCGATCTTAGATTTGAGTTTTTTGATCTTGGATTCTTTCTGCTTGTTTTCTTCTTTCAATTTTTTCTTCTCTTCTTCAAGATCATCGATATTATCGTTTATGATGCCTTTTTCATTCTTCTTTTTTTCCAACTCAGAATCGAGCTTGTTGATCCTTTTGTCGATCTCAACTTCTTTATCCTTTAACTTAGTTAATTTTGATGATAATTCTTCTGGACTTATCTTCTTTATCTTTTCAGATATCTCATGTCTCCTATCTTTCAGCTGTTCAATCTCATTCTCTATATATTGTACTGAATGATTCAACTGTTCTAAAGTATCTTCCAACTCACTCTTCTCATTCTTCTTATCCTCTAGATCTGACTTTTTTTTCTTTATCTTCTTGTTTAACCGTTCAACTCTAGATTCTAATTCCGATTGTTCCTGGGGACTTCCTTCATTCTGCAGTTCCTGCATTTCGTCCTGTATCTCCTGCATCTCGTTTTCTACTTCATTCAGCTGGTCAGACACTCGCTCTAGATTATCTCTAGTCATCTGTAATTCTTTACTGACTCTGTCTAATTTACCTCTATCCGGTGCATTGAAACTCATCATGTTCTTTCTAAGAGTTCCACCTTTCATAGCCCCGCTTTTTTCTATCTGCTCACCTTCTAGAGTCACCATACGGACTCCTCCCATGTACTGTCTTGCAGAGTCGATATCTTTCATAACTACTGTATCACCGAATACATACCAGAATACATTCTCATATTTCTCATCATAATCTACTAATTCTAGAGCGAAATCCACAGCCTCTTCTTTCTTCACAACTCTGAGCGCTTTACCTCTCGGTCGTCCAGTTCTCATCTTGTTTAAAGGTAAGAAAGTAGCTCTACCGGATTTATTCTTCTTCAACAACTTTATGGCTTCAGAAGCAACACTGTCATCTTCTACAACTATGGACTGCATCCTTCCGCCTGCTGCCACAGACAAGGCTGTCTCATACTGATCATCAACATCTGCTAACTCAGCTATAGTTCCGTGAACACCTGATATTCCACCCTTATCACGTGCTTCTAAGACAGTCGTAACAGCCCTAGTGTAACCTTTCTTGACGGATTTAGCTGCCTCCTCTTCCGCTTTAAGTTGATTATACTTTCTTGTTAATCTGTCCACTCTATCTTCTAAGTCACTTTTATCTTTCCTCAAACTTTTCTCTTTTTGCTTTTTAGAATGGAACTTTTCTTTCAACTCTTTGAGCCTTTCATCATGCTGTTCATTATCTTTCTTGATCTCTTTAAGGTCCCATTTTGCTTCTTTCTTTTCAAATTCCAGACCTTCTAATTCTTCTTCCAATTCAGATATCTCTTCTACTAAACGATCGATATTGTCCTCTTTTCTATCCAATTCTACTTTCTTTTCGGACAAAGAATCGGTTTTTTTATCTATCTTTTTCTTGACTTTAAGACCTTCTTTTCTAAGATCAGTTATCCTCTCATCAGAATCAGACTGCTTCTCCTGGATCTCTTCTATCTCTTCACTGACTTCTTCTACTTCTTCCTTTTTTTCAGCCTTTTCTTCCTCTATCTCTCTGATCCTTGATTTTACCTCAGATAATTTTTCACGTTTATTCTGAAGTTCATCGATTACTAACTCCCTTCTTTCTTTATTCTTTTCGATAGTATATTCAGCATCTTCTTTTCTATCTTCACTTCTTCCTATCTCCAATCTTAGATCATTTATCTTACTCTGGAGCTCTTTACTTTTTCCTCCACCCTGTACCTTTAGTTCGTCCTTCAGATCACTTATCTGATCGAGGAGTTCCTGAACCCTATCTTTCAATTCTTCTTTTTTCTCTTTTTTATTTTCTATCTTTTGCTTGGTCTCTTCTATATCGTCTTGGATAGAAGCGATATTGTTTTGAGTGTTATTGATCATCTTCCAGGTCTTCTTTTCCTTAGCCTCAGACACTTTGTCAGACAGTTCCTGGTACTTCAAAGCTTTCTTTCTATCGTCTTCTAATTCATCTACTTGAGTCTTTATCTCATCTAGAAGGATACTTATCCTCTCAAGATCGTCATTGACCTGCTCTTTTTTCTCCTCAGCCTCTTCGATCTCGCTATCGTATTCACTTATTCCGGATATATCATCCAATATCCTCCTCCTCTCAAGATCACTCATCTCAACGATTTTAGATATATCTCCCTGCTGGACTAAGTTGTAACCATCTGCTGATATACGTGCATGAGATAATAATCTTTGAAATTCTGATAACTTAGATGATCTTCCATTTATATAAAAATAAGAGTTGTATCCCTGCTGATTATCTGATCGTTTTATTTTTCTAGTAAAAGTTACAGTATCAGAATCTTGTGGTATAGCTCTATCCTCATTTTCAAATATAAGACTTACTTTACATCTATCTGCAGGCTTCCCTTCTTTTCCACCATTAAAAATCAAATCTGTCAGACGGCCTGCTCTTATCTCCTTCGAACTTTTAGGACCGAGAACAAAAAGTATCGCATCACCAATATTTGACTTACCAGATCCATTTGGTCCAGTGATATTGGTATAGCCTTCCTTAAAAGGTATCTCCATATTTTTCCCAAAAGATTTGAAGTTCTCCATCCTGATCTTCTTTAAATACAAAATATCTTCCTCCTATGAAAAGCCCTGGCTAGGGCACTGTACTGCTTTGTTCCTTTAGAGTGCATATTAAAATCCCATCCCATTGGGAAATCTATTGTCCGACGCTAAAGTTATATTCGTCGGACACTATTCATTATCCGAGTAAAAGTATAAAAGCGTTGCGGTATTAATCCGCGAAAATATCAAGTTTATTGTAAAGTTTGTTTCTGTATTTTCTTGAACAACTCAAGAGCCATCTGTGCCTGCATGTCTCCGTTCTCTACAACGTTGTCGAAAACAAAAAACATAGTCATAAATTGGTCTGATTCATCTATATCTTCATTTTCAATATTGATATCTATCTTACCAGCCATTCTATACAACACCTTTATAGAAATATGTATGAAAGTACTACTCTGCCACCCACACCTTATATTTTATATCCGGTTTCTTCAATTCTTCTAGTATTCTCTCTTTTATTAGTTTCTTTGGTTTGTGTATCAATGGTACTCTTTCACTTAAATCTTCAAAACTTTCGAATTCACCATTCTTTTTTCTCTCATCTAAAAGAGAGTTCATTTTCTTTTTCCCTAATCCGGGCAGCAGTTCCAGCATATGATATCTTTTTGTTATAGGCCTAGCATTATTATAGAACTGGAGGAATCGTTCTTCATTACTGTTTATAATATCTTCTATTATATATGGAGTCTCACTCTGGGCAGCATGTGTCAATTCATCCCATCTGATCCTTCTTTTCACATGTTTGATTTTCTCTCTCTTGTCCATATCCTTTCCGATATATACTTTATCGCCGACGATTATATTTTGATCCTGCTTAGGTATGAGTTCAAATAATTTAAATTCATCTTTCCCCAGAGCAAGAACTAAACTTTCATGCTTATAGCCCCTTTCATCAGGTCTTCCTTCCGCAAGGTAATCAATAACGTACGCGTAGTCCTCCATATTCCTCCCTCAAATATATTTTTTCATTAAATTTATAATTTCTTCTACTTCATCGTTAGAAGGTGTATATCTATCTTGCTGAAATATAGCCCTTACACCGTTTTTATCTTTGGGCAATATATCCGCTGTTTTGAAAGCTAATTCTTCACTCATGAAGTCAAATTCTTTCAATAAATCGTTAATCAATTTTTTAGTATCTTCAGGAGATAGTTTTACAAATTTTTCAGCATGACTCAAAGCTAAGCTCTGTTCATATGATAGTTCTCTATTATCTGCTTCTTCAGATAAAAGCGATTTTACTTCGGATAACGATACGTACCGTGATTCCTTTTCTTCTTCTGCCATAACAATACTCACCTAATCCATTCTCCTGAGATGCTCTGACCTTGCTATTACCTGTTTCTCTTTTCCTCCAACTTTAACATTTACAATGTAAGCCTGGCCTCTTTTACATTCTACATGTCCAGTTTTGCCATGGAATCTCCTATGTGGCTGCCCTTTATGGACACTCGGTTCTATCATTATCTTAACTTGTTCTCCTTCGTCAAAGTCCTGGAGGGCTCTATTGACCGGTATCTGCCCTCTTTCTCTAGGCTTTTTGCGGAATATCTTTCTCGTTCCTTGCCTAGTTCCTTTTGATCTTTTCATGTTATCACTTCCTAATATTGATAATCTACATCTATGACATCTAATTCTTCAACTACACAATCCAAGCCAAGCTCTGTAGACAAGCTCGGCTCGGTTCTTCCTACATCACCATGGATGAACTCCTTTACATAAGTGCCAGCTTCACATTTTAATTTGATGGAAGCTGATTTCTCATCCATAGATTCTATTTCGATATTTTTAATTTTTCGCTTCCTAACCTTATCAGCTCTTCTATGAGAGACACGATTAGGAGTGCATTGAGATATCTTCGCTCCCCTCAATTCTTCGACCACCTTTTTAAGTTTTGCCCCTTTTATAGGTCTTTCGAATGATACTTTTACTCTATAAGATTTATCGACTTGAGTTTGCTTTATGTCTACAACTCTTGACCTCTCTGTGATATGTAAATTGTCAATATTTACCTTTTCACTTTCATTTACTCTAGATTTTAATTCGTCAAGATCGATATCTCTAATCAATGGATTAGAAATTTCTATCACAAATGGTCTACCACTCCCAATCATCTTTGCATTTATGTCTTCTCTACCCATCCCATGGAGCGTGTAATCTTCTCCAAAAATCATCTCCATAAGCTCTTCACCAATAATTTTCTCAACACTAGTGGGGTACATCTTACCCTCGAAATCACAGTGTTCGCATCCTTTACCTCTGCATTTTTTACATATCCATTCAGTTTGAGGTATCTCTCTTGATAACTTCTTATAACGTCCATACACAAATAATGGTGCGATCTCGACTTCTACAGTGTCAAACCTGGTATCGATTATGGATTTCACATCAGGCTTTTCAAGATCGACATTTTTTCCAGTTTTATCTAAAACTAATTTTCCTATCTCTCGGTTGAGTTCATGTTTTATAGATTCACCTGTGGTTAAGTTCAACTCTGTCCACAGCTGTTCCTCGTTCTCATAGATCTCGGGATCGTTTCTAGAACCTACTAAAAAAGTTTCAAATTCTATATCATCCAATTCTTCGATAATTATTTCAGAAAATTTATCGAGCTCTTCGAAAATGTTTCCACAGACAGAGCATACCTCAGGTTCCTCTGGAATTTTCATCCTATCTTCTTCATCACTGTTTTTCATAGCATAGACTATCTTGAGGCTTTTTCCTCTCTCTTCATTCGTCGTACCGTGACCTAGCTGGGCAAACAATCTACCCAAACAATGATCACACAGATCTTCTTCGATAGCCTGCTCTGCCTTTTCGAGGAGATCTTCCATGGTCAAACATATGGGTCTTTTATATAGTTATTATGCCCCATTTTTTCCTATATCTCTAGCTAGATTGTGCAATCTCTCTTTAGTAACTAAAAGGAAAGTCACTAGTATTGTGATAAAAGCTGCCTCGACTGCAAAACCTTGATCTATCATGATTCCCAACAAAAATGTGATAAATAATGCGACAGGTGTAGTTATACCGATAGTATGGATTTCATATTTTAAAAAAGCCAATATCAATGCGAAACCACCGAATACAAGAACACCCATATCAAGAAAAGTTATACCCACTTCTGCTGATATAAAGGAAAATAATACACCCGATAGAGAAGTTAGGGGAAAAGTTCGAACTCCGGCTATTACCTTAGGTTTTTTCTTTTTGTGTTCTCTTTCCAGTCCTATAAGTCCTCCCATCCCGACTGCAAGTAAGGTGTTAATTACCAACGCAGTTTCTATGAACTCTATAGCCATCGTTATCTCTTATTCTCATTACTACATTATACTACACTACATTATACTACATTATATTTCTTATTGATTATCTCTCTACTTAACCCCCTAAAAGTTAAAAGTAACAAATTCTAATCAGGATTTGATGAGTAAAAAAGATACTGCATATGAATTTTTGTCAAAATACAAACTGAGAAATTCTTATTTGATAGCTAGATTAGAAAATGGAGATATATATCTAGACGACCTAGAAGACCCTAAAGGTATTCTAATAAAAAATGGAGATTATATCTCGATGAGAGGTAGTGAAGATGTGTTATTAGAGTTATTAAGAGATATTCCCGATGGAAAATATCATTTTCACTCCATAGATCCCAAATCCTTCAAAATCGCTAGAAAATACGTTGATGAGATCGACGATAATCCAACATGGATGTTATACAGACCGAAAGAATCTTTTAGTTCACCAAAAAATGAAGTTGACGAATTAAATATTGATGATGTTCCTATAATAAATGAACACTGGGGAGCCCGGGATAGTGATTCATCAGAATACATAGAAAGAAGGATTAAGGAAGGTCCTGGCTATTGTGTACGAAAGGATGATGAATTAGTCGGATGGGTACTCACTCATTATACCACAGATTCAGTCATGTGTTTAGGATTTTTACATGTTAAAGAAGTGTGGAGACGACATGGTTTCGCTAAAGATCTTACAGAAGCAATATGTCAGGATGCAGAAAAGAAAGATTTAACACCGGTAGTAGATATTTTTCAAGATAATGCTGCTTCTTTATCATTATCAAAATCTTTAGGGTTCAAAAAAATAGGGGAAAACCATTGGTTTGAAGGTACTATCTCAAAGTAGGTCTAGAGAAGTAAAACACGGAAAAGAAATATATAACTTCACTATATGAATCAGAATTGATGAGAATCAGGCAGCCTATCGTCAGTGTACTGGGTCACGTTGATCATGGTAAAACAACATTTTTAGACAGAATAAGAGGTACTACAGTCGCAGATAGAGAAGCAGGAGCGATCACTCAACATATAGGTGCTACAGGCGTGCCGGTCGATGTTCTTAAAAATGCTTGTTCTGATCTAGGATGTAATATAGATTTTGAACTCCCAGGACTACTTTTTATAGATACTCCTGGTCATCATTCATTTATCAATTTGAGGTCAAGGGGCGGATCATTAGCTGATATTGCTATTTTGATAGTTGATATAACAGAAGGTTTTATGCCTCAATCTCTAGAGTCGTTAGATATTTTAAAGAGAGAGAAGACCCCTTTTATTATAGGCGCTAACAAACTTGATAAAATACCTGGATGGAGATCAGAGAATAAACCGTTTATCCGTAACATTCATGATCAATCTGATGATGCAAAAATTAGGATGACCGATGCTCTGTACGAAATGATCGGAGATCTGTACGATAAAGGATTCTCATCAGACAGATATGATAAAGTCAATAATTTCAGTAAGAACATAGCGATCGTCCCTATGAGTGCAAAAACAGGTGAAGGGATGGAAGATATGCTTATGACACTCATCGGTGTTGCTCAAAGATTCTTACAAGATGAGTTGAAAGTAGTTGAAGGACCTGGACAAGGTACTGTTCTCGAAGTAAAAGAAGAACTGGGACTAGGAACCACATTAGACACCATAATCTATCAGGGTGTAATAAATAAAGATGATGAAGTGGTAATCGGAACAAAAAACAAACCCTTAAAAACAAAGATTAAAGCTCTTCTTCAACCAAAGGAAATGGACGAAATTAGGGATCCAAGAGAGAGATTCGATGAGGTCAAAAGTGTAGGTGCAGCAGCAGGCGTAAAGATAGTAACGCCAGAAGTCGAAGGTGTTCTTGCTGGGGCTCCTTTGAAAGTGATTGGGGACAAAACTCCTGATGATGTCATTGAAGAGGTAGCTAAAGAGAGTAAAGCCAGTATAGAGACAGAAGACGAAGGCGTATTGATCAAAGCTGATGCTATCGGGTCTCTAGAAGGTCTAGCATTTGAATTAGATGAGAAAGATATCCCTATAGTGAGAGCTGATGTTGGAGATGTTTCTCAGAAAGATGTAATCGGTGCAGAGACTGTAAAGGAGCCTTTATACAAAGCGATTCTTGCCTTCAACGTTGATGTGCTTCCAGATGCGAGAGAAGATATCAAAAAATCAGATGTTCAAGTTTTTGAAAATGATGTTGTTTATCGGTTAGTGGAAGATTATGAAGAATGGGCTGAAAATAAACAAGCAGAGATAGAAGAGATGAAAAGAGAATCGATCACTCACCCAGGTAAGTTCAGAATACTGGAAGATCATACATTTAGGGTTTCAAAACCTGCTATCGTAGGAGTTAGAGTTCTTGCAGGAAGGATAGAACCTGATCAGCGCATAATCAATAAAGACGGTAAGAGAGTAGGCACTATCAGGAGCATAAGAGAAGGAGATAAATCACTAGATAGAGCTGAGCAGGGTGAAGAAGTCGCTGTTGCAATATCAGGACCCACTGTAGGAAGACAGATTCATGAGAGTGATGAACTTTACATAGATATCCCTGAAGGAGACGCACGAAGATTAAAAGATATCGAACTCACCTTTGATGAAGAAAGGATACTGGATGAAGTGAGAGAGATCAAAAAAGAAGAGAAACCTTTCTGGGGATTATAGATACTTAATTTCCTTTCTTAATGCCCATATACCATATCCTACAAAAACAATTGATACTGATATCAATAACCAACTCAATACATCGACTGATCTAATCTTATTTTCTTGAATTGTGACTTTTTTCTCTACAGAATCCGAGTCACCATCATCATCGGTGACGATCAATCTGACTTCATGGTCACCATCCGAATCGAACTCATGAGTAACATTCCTACCATATTTTATAGAACCATCTCCAAAATCCCAAGTCCAGTTCACTATCCGACCGTCCGAGTCCGAGCAGTTTGCGTAGAAATAGAGTACACCGCTGGTTCTGTCGTTTTTATATTCATAAGTGAAGTCCGCTTTTGGCGGTACATTAGCTACTTCGATTGTTTTATTTATAGTAGATACTGAGCCGTCTTCGTCTATAACTTTCAATTCAACAGTATAGGTACCATCGTCAGCATATTCGTGTGTTGTGTTTTGCAAACTAGAAGTTGTTCCATCTCCAAAATTCCACGTCCATTCAGTAATATGGCCATCTGGATCGGAAGATTTATCCTGAAACATTATTACAGTATTGGTAACTATTTCATTTGGAGTATAGGTAAAATCAGCATCGGGATCAATATTCTCAATAAAAATTTCTTGGACTGTGATATTTTCTGCCCCATCATCATCCACAACTGTCAAACTCACTCTGTAATCCCCATTATCAGAATATCTATGCTCTGGATTTTTTCGATGAGAAAATTGACCATCTCCAAAATCCCATGTCCAATTAACAATGGTTCCATCGATATCTTTGCTCAGATCCCCAAATTGTATTTTATTTCTAATCGTAATATTATTCTGAGGTGTATAGTTAAACTTCGCTGTAGGGAATCCATTATTCACACTTATACTCTTCATTTTGTGTGCAGTAAGTCCATCATCATCTCTAACAGATAATTTAACCAGAAAATTATCATCCGTGATATAACGGTGAGTAGGATTTTCAACATATGATTTGTTACCATCTCCAAAATCCCACGTCCAGTTCACTATTCGACCGTCAGAATCAAAACTCTTATCGATAAATTTTACAAAATCACCACTCCTTACTGTAGTCCGGTTAGTTGTAAAATTCGCTGTAGGAAGTTCGTTGGAAACGTAAATACTTTTACTGATATTTCTTTTCATACCAAAATCATCTGTCACTTCTAATTGTACCTTATATTGTCCATTATCGTAATAGCTATGAGTTGTATTTTTCTCATAAGAAGTGTTTCCATCTCCGAAATCCCACGTCCAGTTTACTATCTTTCCATCAGGATCATAGCTTTCATCATAAAAATGAACTGTATCCGATGTAGTAAGGTCATTGGGTTCAAAACTGAAATTTGACACCGGTAAAAGGGTTCCATTTAATTTTACATGATCTATAACCCATCCAAAATCGTCACTATCTGTATGGTCTGTTCCCATAACAAATCTAAATTTAAACTCATCTTTACAAGAAGATCTGTTGATGATGAATTCATCTGAAGTCCAGTTTTCTTCACCTGTGAACGCATACTCACCTTCCAACTCATTACCATGACCATATTCTATAACTCCATCATATCCATTCTCCGGTCCAATGGTCTGCCATCCACCTTGAGTTTTGATTTGAACTATACCTCCGTCCCTATCTTTTTCGAAATCATATTTATGAAAAAGAGATAATCTAGCCACATCCAAACCACTCAGATTTGTTGCTGGAGAAATCAATACTTCATACCACCCTGTCCCATAACCCCCATCTCCGCAGACCCATGAGTTGTTGGAAGAAATATTTTGCATGTCTTTTAACTCCCAATTAGCTGTAGCATTCCACCCTATATTTCCCGATTTAAAATCATCTAGAGTACTTGTTCTAAATTTGTAAAGCTCACCACTGTTATTGTCAATCAGCCTATTACCGACTTTGTCTTCACAAATAATCTCATATGAATAGGCACTGCCTGGTTTAAGATTTTCAATATTAAATGTATGATTGGTTACCAAGTTTTCTGACTTTATATTTTTATCTAAAAGTCTGTTTTTACCATACTTTAATTCAGCGGTACATCGTTCATCAGTTTCCACTGTTATCCTTGTCCCAAATTCAGACTCTATATTTTTATTGATAATATTTGGTGGTGAGCCATCCACGAAGGCAGTCTCTTCTTTGACTTCAGATTCTCCAGAACCAATATCTTCGTCATAATATTTCACTATTATATCATCGCCATCACTTACTTGAAGGTCCCCTTTTCCTGCTTCATCGGATAATTTTATCGATCCTGTATAAACTCCTGAATCTATTTTATTCAAATGAACTGTTTTTTCATCAGTCTCTGTATCACTAGAAATATTCACAGGAACTGTATCACTTGTTAAATCACGATCTTTCACTGTGATATTAACCGTGCCTTCAGTACTGTATATATTTTTTTCAATATTCACAGTTCCGTCTGAAGAGATATTGTCCGCATTATACATCATGAGAGCATAATCTTGATTAGCAAACCCGTCGTTGTTTGCATCAGCTGGAATATGTTCCCCTGTCACTTTAACTGTATATCTTCCTCTCTGCACTTCCTGTGAAGGGATAAATATGTTTTCGACAACATTAGTATCATCATATCCATCACCAGCGCGGTCAAAATCTTGAATAGTGTTTTTCCCTGGTTGAGTGTATCCATTTTCAAAGGCATTCCCAAGGTATGTATCTCCGTTTGGTGCTGTTACCTCCAGATTCAAATCATTTTTAATAGCAGGATCGTCTCCACTCTGAGCTCTCTGAGCTTCTTTATCCGTCCAACTTAAGGTCAATTTCAAAGGTTTATCTGGATCGTGATATCCTATATTAAATTCATCTGTCTGACCCGTTTCAAGTAAGGACTCCTGGTCAAAGGTCAAAACTTTGGTTCCAGGATCACATATCGTTGTTAGATTTATCAACCCCCAACCTTCGTACCTATTAGGGATATGATCGATAGAACTATCTCCGTTATGATCCGTTTGAAGGTCATCTGCTGAATTGATCATCATCGATTTGACCATGGCTGGGCTAGGGCGTGTACCATACTCTTCTTCAAAATATTCTACTATAACAGCAGCAGAACCCGCTCCAGCAGGTGTTGATTGTGAAGTCCCAGTACTCCATTCGTACCTATGGTCTTCTGAATACAAACCTGCTAAGTTAGTTCCACTATCTTCCGGTGAACTTGTAGACAATATAGCTTCACCCGGAGCAATTACTGTCGGTTTAACTCTATTGTCAGTTGTCCATCCTTTAGAGCTTTTGTTAAACATTTTATAAGGATCATCTGGGCCTTTCCCCCCATAACCATAGCTACCTGCATCCGGCATGTAATTTTCAGTCGCACCAACTGTGATTACATTTTTACCGTTACCTGGACTGGCTATAGTATTGAAACCATTATTCCCTTCATTTCCAGCAGAAACCACAACTATCATAGGTTGGTTACCTATACTTTGGCTGTCAGAATCTCTCACACCTTTATCATAATCAGAATCTCTGTAATCGTACTCTCCATTTCCATTTTCTTCTCCCCAGGAATTCGAATGAATGTAAACATCACCTTCTCTTTTCGCATCTTCAAGAATACTGTATATATCATTCTCTGGGCCTATCCATCCACCATTATCAGAAAATATCTTCTGGGCAAATAAATCTGAATCATACGCTAAACCTTGAGCAAGATAAAATGGTCCATGACCAGCATAAGTTAAATTGTTACCATGATAAGTATTTCCTGCAGCTATACCAGTTACATGAGTTCCATGACCGTGGCCATCGCTCCAATCGTTTCCAACATCAGAATAATGAATTCCTCCGGTTACTCTACCTGTAAAGTCATTGACACCTGCATCACCTGGCTCTCCATTGCCTATACCCGTATCAGCGATCCCTATTGTTACGTTCTTGCCAGTATATCCGATTTGATTCACAAAAGCACCAAAATCACCATTACCTCTGTAAGGGGTCGATGGATTGGTCGGACCCCAATACCCACCAACGATCTGAGATTGGAGCTCACTTTTCAGTTCGTTGGGCTTATAACTAGTGATAGAATAAACATCGTTCCTCTCTGCTATTTTCTGAATATAATCTTTATCTGAAATTTGAGCTCGGATCTCACACCCATTATCATTATTTGATCTTGACAGTATTTTCATCTGGCTGTTCTGCAATCCTGAAATTTCATCTAAATCTTGTAGAAAATTAATCCTGACTCTTCCAGGTTTGATATCTTCATCCATCTTAAAAATAGAACCATAACGCAGTAGATCATCCACAAAAAACAAATCTTTTACTTTTTTCATTTCGTTATAATCCATCCTTACCAGATATGCATAATTTGGAATGTAATTTAGTACATCAACACCATATTCACTCAATTTACTCCTCCAATCTGGATTCACAGGTCCGATCATATGGACTAGGAATAAACTTTTTCCATTGTTTCCTTTTTTTTCAAAATCTTTCACCACAAATTCTCTCAGATCTCGCTTAATATCATACCTCTCCCCATTTATATACAGTGAACCTCTTTCTTCCAACTGGTTGATTTGGAATCCTTTTTCTTCTAATGATTTTATTTCATCCTGATTCACTTTTACAAGAGTATAGCGGTTATAGGAATCAATTATATCGATATCTAATTTTTTCAATCTTTCTTTATCCGATTCTTCCTGCGCAACCACCAAAATAACATTTTGTTCATGATCACCCGAGCTTAACACAACTCCAGTTAAAATCGATAAGAGTAAAATCAAAGATATAAATAAACTGAAAAACTTCTTATTTTTACACATATCTTATATCATCTTAATATATCCTCATTCACTACTTATACATTTTTATATATTTCTAAGAAGGTCAGCTTTAGATATTATACCTACTATGTCTCCTTTATCAGATACTATAACACTTGGATAGTACTTAAGGGCATCTTTAACCAGGTCGATATCTGAAGATATATCTATTATAGGGAAGCTCTCATCCATGATAGTTTTAACCTTTTGGTTTCGTTTAATATCGTCAAAATTATGGAGTAAACATCTTTCACTTATTGAACCTAAGATGGTTCCATCCTCTATTATAGGCATCTGAGATATCGCATTATCCCTCATAAGATTTAGAGCCTTTTCTACAGTATCACCTGGCCTTACATAAATTATATTTTTATTGCAAATATCAATCAGGTCACCGTCATCGATCTCATCACTCAAAATATCTTCCAGCACATCCAAAATCTTTCGACCTTTTTCATAGGAAGGTATCAAGGTGCCATTCTCAACTTTAGCTATCAAGGATTGACTAACGTTAGCTCTATCTGCTAGTTCAGCTTGAGTTAATCCTAGTTTGGTCCGGATCTCCTTTACCTTAGTTATATCTTTTATCATCACTTTTGTAGCAATTTCAATTATATTAATTATTCGGATAAGAATAATGTTTGCAACAAATTATTAATAACTTTTATCTTTTTGGTAATTTCAACCATATCATTGAATAAGTTTTTTATGATAATAAAGGAGGAATAGGATGTCAAAGAATATATCTGCAGAAATAATATATGAAACGCCGATTGAGGAACAAAAGATAGAGATAGTAGAAAGGAAGGGAATAGGTCATCCAGATAGTATCGCCGATGCAATAGCTGAAGAAGTCAGTAAAAATCTTTCAAGGATGTATCTGGATGAGTATGATAGGATCTTACATCATAATACAGATGAAACTCAGATAGTGGGCGGACAGGCTGAACCAAGTTTTGGAGGGGGTATACTTCTAGAGCCTATCTACATACTTCTAGTAGGAAGGGCTGTAACAAGAATTGGAGATAATAGATTACCATATAGATCTACTGCATTAAGAGCTGCTAGGGATTATTTAGAAGAAACCTGCCCACACCTCGATGCTGATGAAGATGTCATCCTCGATTGTAGAATTGGTAAAGGTTCGATAGATTTGATGGAAGTCTATGACACCAAAAAGGGATTAGCTAATGATACTTCATTCGGCGTTTCTTTCGCACCCTTGAGTGAAACAGAAAGATTGACCTTGGAAACCGAGAAGTATCTCAATGGTACTCTAAAATCCGAACTACCGGAAGTCGGACAGGACATCAAGGTGATGGCTACTAGGAATAAGGATTCTATAGATCTGACAATCGCTGCTGCTATGGTTGACAAATTCGTACCAGATAACGATCACTATATCAGTGTAAAACAGGATCTGAAAGAAAGGATAATAAAAAAGGCAGAGAAGACAACAGATAGAGATGTAAACGTTATGATCAATACTGCTGATGATTATGAAAATGATGTTTATTACCTAACAGTAACTGGATTATCGATGGAGAATGGAGACGATGGTTCTGTTGGAAGAGGTAACAGAATAAATGGGTTGATAACACCTTTCAGACCAATGAGTATGGAAGCATCCGCAGGCAAGAATCCCGTTACCCACGTTGGTAAAATATACAATATAGCTTCTAATGAGATTGCTCAGAAGATATACGAAGAAGAAAGTGATGGTATTCACGAAGTTTTCGTTAGGTTAGTTTCTCAGATTGGCAAACCTATCAGCGAACCTCAGGTTGCCAGTATACAGATGGTAGTAGCTGAAGGGGGAAACAAGAATACAAAACTCGATAACGCTGAAGCCATCGCTGAAGATTATCTAGACAATATCCATAAAATAAAAGATAGGATATTGAATGATGAGATAACCGTATTCTAGTCTAGAGCTATCGTAGCATATACTTTACAGTCTCTTACCATGTAGTCCAGTACAGCATATTCATTAGGTTGATGAGCAAGCTCTTCATTCGAGCACCAAACGACTGCAGGTATGTCTTCTCTTCTGAGTAGTGCTGCAACAGTGCCTCCACCTATTCCTACAGGTTCCGGATCAACACCCAAAACATCCTTCACTGCTTTCTTCAGTTTTACAACGACTTCAGAATCTTCAGGTGTTCTTTTTGGAGCTTCTTTATCTTTTGGCATTTCTAATTCTATCTCTGCACCTGTTTCTTCTTCTAATTCATCTTTCACTTCTTCGAAGATATTTGTAACATCATCTAGGTCAATAGAAGGAAGTACTCTGCAGTCGAAGTACTGTACTTCTTTCCCTGGAATTGTATTCACGTTGGGAACGTTGGCTAGTCTTTTCGTTGGCTCGAATGTACTAAATGGGGGTGAAAATAGATCATCTTCCTGGTCCAGTTCTTCATGTAATCTTTCATCGACTAAATACTGATACTTTGCCATCACTCTATTAGCATTGATTGTGGAACCTGGCATGGCTGCATGACCCTGTTGTCCATGAACAGCGATCTTAACCCAAAGACCTGATTTTTCAACGATCTCTATTTTTTTACCCTGCTCTTCGCTGTGGTCTGGAACGATGACGATATCATCTTCATCTATTAATCCCTCGTCTATAATATGTCCAACACCGTACTTACTTCCAGTTTCTTCATCGGATACCATCATTATTTTGATATTCAATTCAGGAGTCACTCCTGCTTCTGTGATGGCTTTGACCAGATATATACCAGCTATCAGTTCCTGGCCATTATCTTCTGCTCCCCTTCCATATATCTTACCATCTTTGAAGACAGGATCGAAAGGATCAGTTTCCCATTCATCAAGATCACCTTCTGGAACTATGTCAATGTGAGCGATTATAACTAAATTCTTATCGCTCTTTCCCTCTTTTGTCGCAACGATATTGGGTCTTATTCCAGATGGAACCCTATCATCCTTCGCATCGTATCTTTCTATTTTATCGAATCCAAAATCTTCTATCATGTCTTCGATAAACTCCGCCTTCTTCAGTTCACCATCTCCGCCATTATCTGGACCTAAGGCTGGTATCTTTAAAATCTCTATCAAAGAATCTTTCATCTCTCCTCTAAGCTCATCTATCTTGCTAATAACTTCTTTTTCCATCTTACCACCAGGGGAATATCAATTCCTACATCTGAATTTATGCAGGTAAAGGATGTTCTTCGTAATCCTTCTTGATATCTTCCCCAGTTAAATCGAGATATATTTGAGTTGTGGTTAAAGAAGAATGTCCCAACATCTTCTGTACGCTTCTTAGGTTCATCCCAGATTTTAAACAATGTACAGCAAAACTATGTCTCAGCATGTGTGGATATACGTTTTTCTTGATATCTGCTTTTTTAGCGTATTTCTTAACAATCCTTTCTATCTGTCTTGTTGACAGTGGTTTTCCTCTTTCGGATAAAATCAAGGTGCCTTCTTCAGCTCCAGCCATATAGAATTCGATCATATCAAGTGTATCTGCATCCACAGGTACGACTCTATCCTTATCTCCTTTGCCGCCCCTAACAGTTATCATACCTTCGTCAAAATCGATATCTTGTATTTTCAAATTGGTCAATTCGGAAACTCTTAAACCGCATCTATAAAGAATACGTAAAATCAACCTATCTCTGGTCTTTTTTCTATCAGGAGCACTCAATAATTTACGAACTTCATCTTCTCTTAAATATTTAGGCAGCTTGCGTCCCATAAACCCACCATGTCTGACACTTTGTATGACAAAAATAGTGTTCGCAGATTATAAAAAGATTTTGGAAAGGTGTTTAAGATGATTTATTTACTTTTCAATCTTAAAAATTCAGATTTTTTTGTTTTCATATTTCATCTGTTTCAATCTTTCTTCCTTATTCCAGTTTAGTGCTATGGGTCCAGCCAATAATAGTAAAGTACCGATAACGGATATATTCATCAGATAGATAAACATCTCTAGATTGGTCAATATAGATGTCTTCGTAAAAGCCATGTTCGTGACATTCAAATATACAAATATAAATGCAGCCATTGGACCAGTGGATCTTACTATAAGTCCGGTCCACATCGTATATTCCACTTTTTTAGAGACCAATTCTTTAATCAAATAAATGTACACCAATGATGTCAAAATACCCATCAGAAGAGACAAAATCGGAGATATATAAAATATAGACTTTAAAGAGCCAAAAGCTGCTGATTTACTTTCGTAGTTTTGTATAGGTTCCATCAAAACAGTGGTTATTATTAGAGAAACGAACACCAGAAAGACAAGTATGATGAATATTTTACCAGCTACTTCTATGTTTCTTTTCTGTTCTTTCACGAAGTATTCTTTGGATATGTATATGAAATAAATACCCCCAAGAATAGAGGCGATAGCTATCAAACCGGGTATCTCTAAAAAACAGCATGTCTGTGAGAATGTCCCACCTTTAGCTTTACTTATTCTCTGCATAGAATTAAGAAAACTTACGATGTTATCAAAGATTGTGAAAACTAGACCCATCAAAAGTAGAGAATAACCTCTTTTCAGATCTTTTTTATATTCATTAGTATCACTATCCTCAGGAGTCTTAAACTCCTTTGCTTTTTCATTTACCTTTTTATCAGGGTCACTACTTTCTTCTTTATTGTTTTCTTGAGCTTCATCAGTACTTGTTTTCTGCTCAAATTCCTCCAAAGTTATAACCCTCATATCCTGGATTAATTATTGCTATTAAAAATTTTTGATACTATTAATTACAGGAGAAAGGGGCTTCATCCCGAAATGTTTATAATTAGATTCTACTCTAATTATAATTACCTT
>JBKHIX010000029.1:0-20535 GCA_046538435.1 Thermoplasmata archaeon
CTTTTTCATAAAAATCATTCATAGTTTGGATAATGTCCTCTCCAAAATCTCTCCTACCTCTCCACTCTATCAATTTCTCCAATTTCATCCCTGTGGCGAAAGGATCCTCTTTTATATTAGGCATGATCCTCTTCTTCCTGTAACAGATCTCTGTTTCTATGAGTCTAAGCATCCCCACATAATCCTCATACATGTAATCATGAGTCCTTTCATCTTGACATAATTTTTGAAAATCAAAGAACCTTACACCTACTTCATGTATTATAGAATTCTTCATCGCCTCCCAAGGATATTTAGAGCTGAAAACCACCTTTTCTGGACCCAAACTGCTGGCTGCAGTCCTACTTTCTGGACAAATGATTAATTCAAATCTATCATAACTATATTCCCAATCGAAATCATTTTTCCAAATCTTTTCGACCTCTAGGTTATCAACATTGATCTGTAGCTCTTCGAAAGGATAATTTTGAAATTTGCCGTCATAAATTTTCTCATAGCCATCCCATATATCTATAATAAATTCTGTAAACTCACCGATAATCTCATTTACTGTTTCTTCATTTCCTCTGAGTCCTTTAAACATGTAATTGTGAAGGCATTCAGTGTACCATCTCCCCCAATACTTAGTTTTGTCTGGCCAACTTTTCGTAAGTAAAGAAATATCTTTGTTTTTAATCACTCTTTTTACGTCATTCATTATTCCCTGAAACTCTCCTGGATCCTCCGGTTCCAGATATCCAGGAATCTGATATATGAACGTGAACAGGGGGCCACCCGCAACAGGAGCAGAGAATGAAAAATCTTCACCCATCTTTGATAATCTTTTAGATTTTTCTAGATATTTATCTTCTGGATTTTCGCTAGTAAAACCTAATTTTTTCAGACCATGATAGCAAAGTGAAGGATAAAATGACTTTTTTAAGTTTATTTTCATGCTGTAAAAACGTATTCTAAATATTTAAGTCATTCTTTTTTAATAGCTTCTACCACACAAACTAAATCTCTACCTTCATATGTTTTACGGTCATAATCTCCAAATTCATTTTTGATCTCAAAACCGGTTTCATTGAGTAATTTATGTATTTTGTCCTTATCTATTATCCCTACTTTTGAACGTTGCTCTATAGTATCTATCAATTCACCGTCTTCGTATGTTTCATATTTTAGATTAACAAACAGAGTGCTTCCGTCTTTTTTCTCTCGTTTTATGTATCTTCTATATTCCTTACCATCCTTCTCTACAGTATCAGCTAAATTATATTCATCCTCTTCTTCCATATAACCGAATCCAACATCGAAAACTAACGTTCCACCTTTAACTAAATGTTTATTAAAATTGAGTAGGGTACATATCTGATTTTCATCAGCTAGAAAGTGATCAAATACACCTGACATCACTATTAAAGAGAAGTCATCATCAATATCAAATTCTTTAGCATTATCTTCTATTAATATCAAACTTGAATATAGGTCAGGGTCTTCATCTCTTTTCTTCTTAATCTCCTGCATCATTGAGGGAGACGGCTCCACACAATACACTTCTTTACCTTCCTTAGATATAGGTATAGCGGCCTGTACCCGCACCAACATCTAGTATTTTATCTACTTCCTCAGCATAGCTCTTAAAGAACTCAATATTCTCTTTGTTATCGAATAGGTCGTAAAGGTGTGCGGATTTTTCATATCCATTAAGATAGCTCATTTTCATTTACCCCGAGGTCTTAATTATCTTAGGTTTTTGACCTCCTCCACTGCCTGAAGATAAAGGAATGAATTCCTTTTTTCTTTCAGCAAGTATGCCTCAAGAGACAGTGAAATCTTCTTGGTTTCAAGACGCATGCGACACCTCTTCATAGGTACGGTTATCCTCAGAAGTGTTGTCTTGTGGCACAGTCAAACGTGCCCCATGCGTTGTCAAGTCATCGTCTTCCTTTTTCTTGAGAAGACTCTCTCGACCACGCTTAGCTATAGAGACTGAAGCTGATAAGTCTGCATGATATTCTGTTATCTCACATTCTTTGTTGGTACATCGGAACAGGTTGTCTTTACGGAAACCTTTTTCTCCGCATCGATGACATCTTTTTGATGTGTTCTTTGGGTTGATGTATACTACAGGTATGCCTTTGTCTATTGCTTTGAATTCTATCTGTTCTTGTAGTTTTCTAAAGGCCCATGAATGTAATCTCTCATTCATTTATTTACCGAAATCCATTTTACCTACCTTGAAGGGTGAGAATGTGAATAAATGCTTAATCTTATATATAGATAAGTGATAAAGGCATAGATGTTATCAGGAGATATATTAGGGCTTCTGGCCGTGTATTTATACGTATCTATATTAATCATATTAACAGAAATAATTCTCCCCAAAAATGATTTTCTAAACAGAAAGGTGCTTCACATCGGAGTGGGCAATATATTGTTCTTATTACCATTATTTGAAACTAGGATAGCCATGGCTGGGCTGGCTGCAGCTCCTTTTATCTTGATCACCTTCCTTATCAGCCCTTACTCACCGTTTAAAACTGTGAGTAAAACATCTTCTAAGGGTCATAGGCTTGGATTGGTTTATTATGCAATTTCCTGGACAATACTAGCCAGTATTTTTTTCAATAATCTGGTTATTATAGCTGTAGGAATAGCTGCCATGTCGTACGGTGATGGCTTCGCTTCTTTGATCGGGGTGAAATATGGAAAAAAGAAGTACAATATATTTGGTGACGATAAAAGCATCGAAGGTTCGATCGCTATGTTTATATTTACCAGTATCACCATAATAATTGCTCTTTTATATTACAGTGATT
Source organism: Thermoplasmata archaeon (assembly GCA_046538435.1). Classification (GTDB taxonomy): domain Archaea; phylum Thermoplasmatota; class Thermoplasmata; order Halarchaeoplasmatales; family Halarchaeoplasmataceae; genus CAYSTL01. Next base: position 2,805 of record JBKHIX010000029.1, read on the forward strand.
TCAGTTACCAAACTCTTTTTATAATCCCAATAGTCGGATTAATCGCAACCCTGGTAGAGGGGACAGCTTATCGAGGAATAGATAATTTAGCTGTATCTCTATCAACTGCCTTCTCTTTCTATTTATTAACTTACCTCCTATAAGTAGAGATATCAACTGGATAAGCATAAATTACTCTAGGTTCCTTACTTAGATTTGTTATTTTTAAGATTCTCTTTTTTTAAAAAAGTTTTTATCCCTGATAGTAATTATATAAATAATGTAGTGTTTGGTAATTTTAACTGATGGTGATACGATGGATATTGATGATATAGTTTCTGACGAGATAGGAGGGATATGCGGTATTGCATCCCCGATAGTTGCATATGTTTTTATTTTCATTTCGATTTTAATACACCCAGACTTTAGCTGGGCTAGTAAAGAATTAAGTTACCTCGGAGCGGTAGATACAAGCTACAACAATATATTTAACTTTGGTTTGATAATATCAAGCATACTTGGAATCATTTTTACACTAGCAATTATCCAATTTGCTGAAAGTAACATTGGTTATGTTGGTATAGCTGGTTTTGGAGCTGGTATGGCTTGTCTTTTACTTGTAGGTATATTTCCCTCGGGAACCGCACCACATTATCCCGTATCAATATTGTTCTTCTCTCTTACTGTAGCAGGACTTGCAATCTTTGGCGTAGATCAATTCCTAGAGATGGAGTACCTCTGGAGTGCCTTTATCTGGTCATCTATAGGCGTATCAGCACTCCTAGCAGGGATAATATACTCCACTGATCTAGATTTAGGACTAGCTATACTTGAATTCATAGGCACTATTCCCGTTATCCAGTTCACTATAGTGTTTGGAACAAGGCTGTTTACCGAATAGATTCCATAATGTTTTATTAGAAGTTCTTTTATATCTTTATATTAAAATGAGATTCATTGTAGTTGATGGACTAGATGCAGCGGGTAAAGACACACACGCTCGTCTAATTAAAGAGAGGTACGAATCCAAAGGTGAGGATGTTATTATCAGATCTCACCCCTCCATCGACAATACATACGGTAAGAATGCAAAAAATGCACTTTTTAAAAGGGGGAAAAAACAACGTGTGAAGGCTACTGTTTATTACGCCTTAGACGTTCTCAATTCTCTACATGAATATTACAACGATGTAGACACCCTGATATTTGTGAGATATCTAGGGGGCGTTGCTTATCTACCATATCCTATGGCAAAACCTCTTTATCACGTCTTTTACACTGTTTTACCTACCACAGACTACATGTTTTTCTTAGATGTAGATCCAAAAGAATCCTACAAAAGAATAAATGGAAGAAATAAGAAAGAAATGTTCGAAAATTTGGATTCGTTGAGAGAGGTTAGAAGAAGAGCCTTAAAACTCGTTGATGACTGGCACGTGATAGACACGAACCAATGTATAAAAGAAGCACAAAAAGAAATCAACAAAAAATTGGATCATCTAGATAACAATGGACATCGATAATAATTCTAACAGACAATTGAACTAATTAAAGAATAGAAAATACTCAGGTATGAGAAATGGTTTTTTATTCATTATCTGGTGGATCTCCCATCAAAAATCTAATAAGGAGATTTGCATCCTTCGTGAAATTTTCTTCGCCCTCTACCGCCTGTTTTCTTCTAACTAATGAAAGTGTTATCGTTTGCTCGAGAAAGTTCGGGCCTTTCTTATTTCTCTTCATCCTTACGGAAACAGGTTCCCACCCGACCCCTAAGAATTTCTTCATCTCTAAAACCGAGGAATCATCATCATCCCTTGACATTTTATCTATACTAATGACATAGGGTTTTTAATTTGAAGGTTAATCCGATTTATCAATGTTGATAACGGAATTTTACGATTTTTGTATTTTCTTTGAAAAATAATAGTTAATTAAAATGTTTTTTTGAGAATAATAAAAGACTTTAACAAAAGATGCATTTATTTAATTTGTCTTTTAGATTTTTTTCTAATAATTGAATAATGTTCGGTTAAAATGTATCTTATTAACCATTTTGTTAAATATATAATCAAAATTAATTATAACAATAATTAAAAATATATGGCTATAATAAGTAAAGTATTAAGTCGTGAAAATTATAATGAATCATCGATCTATAATAAAGATAAGCTAAGTGCCATAATAAACATACCTAAAATAATCCCCGATATAACGATATGATTTCTCCCATAATCGTGCGCTAAAGGTAACAGTTCATCAAATGATATGTAGACCATTATACCACCTACAAATGCAAGTAAAGATGAAAGTAGGAAAGCATTCAAAAATGGTGACAAAATCAGGAATCCTATTATTGCACCTATAGGTTCAGCAGTACCGGAAAGGAACGAATAAAGGAATGCTTTCTTTCTATCTCCTGTTGCGTAAAAGAAAGGAACTGATACCGAAATACCTTCAGGGATATTATGTATAGCAATAGCGAAAGCGATAACTGGTCCCAAATTTGGATTGATCAAAGCTATGCTAAATGTAGCTAATCCCTCAGGAAAATTATGTATTGCGATAGCTAATGCCATCAATGTACCTGTCCTCATAAGAGCTGGGTTTACTTCATCTTCTTTTGTAACAGGGTCTCTGTACTCATGAGGATTTTCAACCTCTGGTATAGCGAGATCAATTGCAGCAATCAACAATATTCCCATAAAAAAAGTACCTATCCCCCATAATTCTCCAATATCTGCCATAGAACCTGCAAGCAGCTCCATGAACGAGATGTAGACCATAACTCCTGCTGAGAATCCAAGGGAAAAAGAAAGATATGATTTTTTAGGTTTCCTTATAAAATAAGCGATTAAACTCCCTATGCCTGTTGATAGACCAGCTAGCAAAGTCAATATGAATGCAGGGATAATATTCGGGTCTATATCCATCGATATGTATATGAGGTTATGTAAATAAAGGTTTTTTATCGTTCCGTATTAGAAAATCATCTACCCAAATTATATATATCTCATCTGCTTGAAGTAATCTGTGATCGGTATGGAAGGTAATAAAACAAAAATTATGTTAGAGTTAAAGAGGGATGTTCTGAAAGAGTCAGATTTTTGCTGTCTAAATGTTATTTAGAGTTATTACATAGTGGTTCTAATGATTTTTCATAACAAAATAAATAAATTTACAGCTGTGTTATTTATAATGATTCTTTTAACCAGTAATATATTTATTAGTATCTCTCATGGTGAAAATATTATTGAAAACGAATACGAACCAAATAGTTCATCCATCGGTTCTATTTCAATTCAATCAGATGATAATGTAGAACCTGGAGATATTCAGATATCTGGAAATTACTTTTACAACCCGAATGATTATCCTGATTTATCGGACTTTAACATGAATCAGATTACCGTCAGCTTGGATTCTAATACAAAACAGGCAGATTATTCAAATTACGAAACCAATTATCCATTCGATATAACTTTCAACAATGTACAGGAAGGAACTTATTTTGTAACAGCAACAGCCCAATACGACTATTATATCTCTGGAGAAGGTTGGTACAATGATTGTACATCTTCAACCACTCAATCATTAAAAGTAGATGGGTCAAATCCCAACGCTGTTGCTGAAGCCTCACCAAGTCTAGTCACTACCGATATGGATGTTCAATTCGATGCTTCTGATTCAACTGGTACCGGGCCAGCGGATGTAAATTACGAATGGAATTTTGGAGATGGTAATAACAGCGACTCAAAAAATCCAACACACCGATACTCATCTACAGGAAATTATACCGCAAAACTCTGGGTTAATGAATCCATAGATGGACATACTAGCAGTGATACTGTAAGCATAACTGTTGTTGATTCTTTACCACCTTCAATTAATATAGATTCCCCACAGGAAGGAAGTATTGTTTCAATGGATCCTTTAGAGATCACATGGACCGGTAGCGATGATAATGGTATTGATTATTATAATATAAAATTAGACGATCAACCATATTATTATGCAGAATCTTATGAAGATTCTTACACCTATGATGATGTATCTGATGGATCACATACTGTGGAAGTAGTCGCTAAAGATCTAGATGGGCTTACATCACGAGATTATTCCAATTTCACCTTAGATACTCAGGTGCCTAAACCAGCTATAAATAATCCACCTCAAAACCAATGGTTCAACTCAACAGATGTTACAATAGAATGGAGCTGCGACGAACCACGATTAAGCCATTATGAGATTATGAGAGATGACGATAATTACAATAATGTAGGTACTGATACATCTTACACTTACAGTGGGCTGAGTGAGGGAAGTCATCATGTTAAGGTCAAAGCTGTTGATACTGCTGATAACAAGGAAACAAGTGATAGAAGAGATTTTAATATAGATTTGACAGAACCTAATATCGATATTATCAATCCTTCTAAAGATGAATTCATTAATACCAATCAGATAACAGTAAAATGGGATGGAAACGACCAATACTCTGGTATCGAATATTATGAAATAAATATCGATGATCAGGGTTGGAATAATATAGGCGATGTAGAAGAGTATGATGTAAATCTAAATGATGGTATACATAACATTAAGGTCAAATCCTTCGATAAAGTTGGTTTTTATTCAATTGATGAAGTTAATTTAACTGTAGATTCGCAGTCACCATCGATTCAAATAGACAATCCTACAGAAGGGAATATAATTGAAAATGAAGATATCACTTTGTCGTGGACCGGTATTGATGATATTAGCGGTATTGATCTATTTCAACTAAAGATTGATAACAATACATGGATCAATGTGGGAACAGATACAACTTATGATACAGTTCTTTATGAGGGGGAACATAGTGTTAGAGTAAAAGCATACGATCAAGCTGATAATTTTCAGATAGATCAGGTTAATTTTACTGTAGATGTATCAAATCCATCTTTAAACATAATTAGCCCAGTAAACAACAGCTATCATTCTAATAACACGATAACGATTGACTGGAATGGAACCGATAATGGCACCGGTATAGATCATTACGAATTGATGGTTGGTAACAATACATGGCTGAATGTGGGAATGAACACTTCCTATGAAGATACATTCTCCCTTGAAAATCATTCTATAAAGGTGAAGGCAGTAGATGGAGCGGATCATTCCATAATAGATTCGGTAAATTTTACTGTTGATTATGTTGAACCGTCGATTACAATCTTATCTCCCTCTAACAATACGCTAATGGCTAATAAGACTATTACAGTAAACTACAATGGTTCAGATAATATATCAGGATTAAATCATTATGAAATAAATGTGGATGATGATAATTGGATATCTACTGGTTTGAATGATAGTTACGTATTAAATCTGAGTGATGGTACGTATGAAATTACTGTCAGAGCTGTTGACAACGCGATGAATACTAACTCTACTTCTATAATCATACATATAGATACAACCGCACCTAATCTAAACATCACATCCCCTGGGAATAGTGCTATAATTAAAGATAAAAACGTGACTTTCTCATGGAACTCTACTGATTCTGGTACTGATGTTGATCATTTTGAAGTAAAAATAGATGGTGGCATCTGGAAAGATGTTGGATTAAATTATTCCTACAACTACACATTTAATGACGGGAATCACACATTTAAAATCAAATCATATGATGTATTAGGAAACAATAACACCGAAGAACTAAATTTTTATGTAGACCTTTACTCGCCCGTACTTCAAATAATAAATCCAAAAAATAATTCCTTCATAAACCAAAACAATATAACTATAAGATGGAACGGTTCAGACACGAGCTCAGGGATCGATCACTATGAAATTAAGTTGAATAATAACTCATGGATGAATGTAGGAACAAATGAATCTAAAGATTATGTGTTGGATGATGGGAATCATACGATTTGTATTAAAGCAGTCGATAATGGTAATTATAACACGACTAAATGTGTTAATTTTACGATAGATACAGTAAAACCAACATTGAATATAACAAAACCTGATGATGAACTGATAGTTGACACGAATCCAATCTTTTTTGAATGGATTGGAAACGATACAGGTTCTAGTATCAAATGTTATAAGGTAAAGTTTGATACCGGTGATTGGATGAATGTTGGTTTGAATAGATCTTATAATCATACACTCTCAGATGGAAATCATACGATCTGGATTAACGTGTTAGACTATGCAAATAATTCTAAGATCTTATCTAAGAATATAACAGTTGACAATAAACCACCTTCTATTTCCACTATATCACCCAATGAAGGTGATATCTTACAAAAAAATAATGTTAGTGTTGAATGGGAAGCAAATGATACAGGTACGAATATAACAAAATTTAAAGTAAGTGTTGATGGAAATAGATGGATCGATGTTGAGAAAAACACTACATATGAATGCAGTCTTGGAAACGGTCATCACACTGTAAGGATCAAAGCCTATGATTTTGTTGGACACACTTCTATAAGACTATTGAATTTTACCGTGGATACAAAATCTCCTTCGGTAGAGATTAAGAAACCTAGTGACAGTTCTTACAAATCCAATACTAATCTTGAGGTTAGATGGGAAAGTGATGATTCAGATGGTTCTGGAATAGATTACCATGAAATAAATATCGATGATCAGGGTTGGAAAGATACAGGTTCTGATAAGTATTATAATACAGAACTCTCAGATGGATATCACGAAGTGAGGGTCAAAGCTTATGACAAAATTGGTCTATATTCCATTGATGTGGTCAATTTCACTATTGATTCACAAGATCCATCTATAAAGATCACAGATCCTAAAGATGAAGATCTTTTAGAGAGTAAAAGTGTTTTAGTTAAATGGGATGGGGATGATCAGGAATCCGGTATTTCAAATTATCAGATAAAAACTGATGATGAGTGGGAAGATATTGAAAATGTAGATTCATATGAGATTAGTTTGGATGACGGCACACATGATATTTCAATCAAGGTCTTCGACAAGGCAGGTAATACAGATGTTGACAGAATCCAGATAACCGTAGATAGCGAAAGACCATCTATAGAAATAGATACACCTAAGGACGATAAGTGTTACAATAAGAAAGAAATTAGGATTGAATGGAGTGCTAACGATACAGGCAGTGGAATATCCGATTATCAAATCAAGATCAACGCTAACTCATGGATAACTGTAAATGACAATTTCTATGTAGTTAATCTGGAAGAAAGTTCACATGATATATCTGTCAAAGCTTACGATGGATGTAACCGCTATGATATAGACAATGTAACAGTGGTAATAGACGTTTCTAAACCCATACTGACGATCGATTCTCCTGAAAACGGTAGCGTATCTCCTTACAAATATGTTACATGTTCATGGTCTAGTGAGGACACTTATAGTGGAATCGAAGGTGACTACATCAAGTTAAACGATGGTGATTGGACCGATGTGGGAAATTCTGAAAAGTGTGATGTTGAACTTAAGGAAGGGATTAACGAGATCTATCTGAAATCTGTAGATTTCGCGGGAAATAAAGCGATAAAAAGTACAGATGTGATTGTTGATACAAGTCCACCGTGTATGGAAGTAGAACTGAATGAAGGAATGACCTGGACCTCTGAAAAGAATTTAGATTTGTTTATCACACCTAAAGATAATATCGGTGAAATTACATTAATGAGTGTATATACTGAGAATATCAGTAAATCTAACTGGACTGATTTTGCAGCGGAATCTCAGATAACACTTCCTGAGAGCGAAGGCGAACATACTGTTTATGTACAGATAACGGATGAATACGGAAGAAAATCCGAGATCGTAAAGAAAAACGTACTATTGGATCTGACAAAACCTGAAGGTAATATAAAGATATCCAATGATACTGTTGGTAATAAAAAAATCAATTTTAAACTAGAATGCACTGATCCGTACGAATCTATAAAGAGTGTATTGATCAGCTCTGATGAAGACTTATCTAATACTGAAGTGTACGATTATAAACCTGAACTAAATTACACGTTACCAAAAACACATGGAGAACACACTCTATATTATAGGTTCATTTCAGAACATGGACAGAAATCGCCAGTTTATGAAACTAAAGTTTTCTTAGATCTCAAAGGGCCAGAACTTGAATGTGACATGATTTCAAATATCACTAAAGTAGAAGATCTTTCAGGAAACCTTTCATGGTATTCTAATGATGATTCTGAAATATCACATTACAAAGTGTACAAAGGATACAATGATAGTCAATTGAGTTTATTATACGATGATTTAACAGCCAATAGAACAAATTATGATTTCAAAGACAACAAAACGATAAAGTTGAAAATAATTGGGTTTGATGAATTTGAGAATGAAAATTCCATCAATCTGACTGTGAAAACAGACATTGATTATCCTCCAGAATTCAAATCTCTAAAGATACCAGATATAATAGAGGTTGGGAAAGAAAAAGAGTGGCTGGTTATAGTAGATGACTGCAAGGATGATTCTGTAAAAGTAAGTTGGTTTGTAAATGGCAAAAAAGTGAGTGAAAACAATTCTTACAAACCTGACCTTGAACCAGGAGAGTATAAAGTAAAAGTCGTAGCGTCTGACGGTAATAACACTATACGTTCCTCGAAAACAATCACTGTTGAGGATGATAATAATATAGAACCTAATTTTCCGTGGATATGGATTTTGGTAATTGTTAGTGTACTATCCGTTTTAGGAGGCACAGGTACGTACCAGTTAAAAAATAGATCAGACGATAAACCTGTTTTTGAGAATAATGTAAAAGATGAACCAACCATGGCTGATTTTGATATTGATAAAACCGAGGTAACTAAGTCAGTTTATAGAGAACTAAACAGAGCTACAATAGACGAAGCATATACCTATCTCAGAGAACAGAAAGGAATGCCTATGGATTATGAAGAGTTTTCCGATGAAACTATGAAACTTCTAGGGAAAGAGGTATTAGGTTTAGAATACCGAGGTATGGATGAAAAGGTGTATATCTGGATGGGATAGCATGATTTATCAAAACTCTAAACAAAATAAAAAGGACAAATATTATATCGAAGGAATTATTGATGTGCTAATCCTCGATAAATTTAGACGAAATAATAAATTAGGATGTAGATATGGATGGTAAGGTTAAAGAGCAAATCGAAAAGTATAAGAAATGTATTTTCAATAGCGCTAGTCAGTATACTGATATTTTCTATTATGGGACCCGTATTGGGTGCAGGAAACAGTGATGTTATTGAGAGCGAGTTTATGAATGATATTCAATATATGAACCATGAACCGGTTAGAGTTGATGGCGATGATGATTTTAACGAATCTGTATGGGCCGGTAATGGTAGTGAATCCAATCCCTACTTGTTGAAGAATTTATCCATAGATGCGGGAGGATTCGGTTATGGCGTCTATGTCGGGAATGTTACGGATAATTATTTCAGGATAGAAAACTGCCAGATATACAATGCTTCAGGTGGAAATGGAAATGAGTACTACCCGAACTCTGGTATTGTGTTGTATAAAAGCTGGAATGGAATAATAGAAGAAAATGAAATTAGGGATAATTCTCAATCCGGTATAGAACTAAAAGGAAATGCAATCGCCACCTACAACAATACCGTTGAAGATAATTATATACATGATAATAAAATCGGTATCAGTTTATTAAGTAATACTCAAAGTAATTTTGTCTATGATAACATCATTGTAAATAACAATCAAACAGGTATAGAATTAGTAGGTTCAGATAATAACGAGATCTCAAATAATATACTAAGAAATAACAATCAAACAGGTATAGAACTAGTAGGTTCAGATTCCAACACCTTCACTTACAACACAATAAAGGGTCATATCAATGGAACTCTTTTCAAATCTTATGCCAACAGCAACATATTCCATCACAATAACTTCGCTAATCAATACAACATCAATTCTACCAATATAGGCGATAATACATGGGACAACGGCACACTTGGTAATTACTGGTCAGATTACACTGGAAACGATTCTGATGCTGATGGAATAGGAGATGATCCATATGTTATTGATTCGACCAATCAAGATAATTATCCTTTAATGAATCCTATTGATGATAAAGAACCAGTAATAACAGGTATTCAAGCTACACCAATTACACAAGGTATAGGTGATTATGTCAATATTAGCTGTAAAATCGATGATCTGTTCTTAAACGAAGTATGGATTAACATCACTAGACCAGATAATTCGTACCTAAACAAAAGCATGGATCAAGGACTGAACAATAATTGGTATCTAAATCAATCCTACAGTGAACTAGGTGCCTATAGTTACAAAATCTACGCCAATGACACTAACGACAATTTAAACATCACTGACCAATTCGAATTCAATATAATCGATGAGACACCTCCTGAGATTGTTGACCAAACTACTGGCGAGCCAAAAACGGGTGAAACATTCAACATCACAGCAAATATTACAGATAATATAGGAGTAAATTCAGTCTATTTATCCTATAACCTACTTTCTTCAGAAGGTAACAGCATCAACGAAACAATACCTATGGATGGAGATTATTACAAAAACATATACATATGGAAAAATGCTACCAATATAGAATATCAGATCGAAGCAAACGATACAAGTGAAAACGAAAACTCTACCGATTTTAAAGATTTGAATGTAACAGATAAAATCTCACCAGTAATCAAGGATGTCACCATCAAACCTGAAAAACAACTAAAAGGTGAGCCAGTAAATATTACGGTAAAGATCAATGATAACATAGAGGTTAAAAACACTACTGTAAATTTCACTCAACCTATGAACTCATCTTATAGTATGAAATATTCCGACGGGGAATATTATTACAATTCCACATATTCGCAGAATGGCACTCATAAATTCAATATAAAAGCTCTAGATACTAACAACAACTATAATCAGTCTTCAAATTTTGATTTTATGATCGGTGATTACATACCACCAAAAGTTAATATCCAAAATCCTGAAAAGGAACAAATAATAAAATCAGCAAACACTACAGTAGAATGGCAGGGTTATGATAATGAATCAGGTATCAATAGATATTCGATAAAGTTAAATGACGGTCATTGGGAAGATATAGGTCTTGATGAAAGTTATGAATTGACAAATTTAAATGATGGTGAATATGAATTTACAGTTAAAATAATTGATAATAATAACAATACAGCAACCGAGACTGTAAAATTCTTTATAGATACCCATGGTCCAAAACTAGATATTATCTCCCCTGAAAATGATTCATTTCTGAATAAAGAAAATATAACAATAGAATGGTCTGGAAAAGACAATGGAACTGAAATACAGAAATACGAGATCAAAATAGATGATTTAGGGATCAATGATGATGGAAGCAATACCAGTTATAAAGGGAATTTCGCCAGCGGTGAACATAATGTAAGAATTACAGCGATAGATTCAGCAGGATACAAAACAAATAGATATCTTAATTTCACTGTGGATCTAGATAAACCAAACATAGAATTCACAAATATTGAAGAAAATATTGTATTCAATAAAAGTGATTTAACAATAAATTGGACAGGTAGTGATAAAACCACCTCAATCCAAAGATACAAGATAAAAATAGATGATGGAATATACAGGGATGTTAATACCAACATATCGTTCTCTGATTCATTCTCGGAAGGTGATCACAAAGTAAAATTGAAAGCATATGATAGAGCAGATAACCTAGTTGAAAAAACAATAAACTTTACAGTTGATATGAGCAATCCAATGCTGAATATAACCAGTCCAGTCAACGAGACGATAATCGGAAATAATGTTACTGTGACCTGGAATGGAAGCGATTCTATAACAGATATTGATGAATATAAAATAAAGATTAATAACAACAATTGGACAGATATCGGTGAAAACACTTCTTATCAAATAAACAATGAAGGTTCATACAGCATCTCTATAAAAGCTATCGATATCTGCGGACATGAAACAACCAAGACGATTAACTTCACAGTGAAAATGATCGATATGGATATTGATTTGGAAATAAATAACGGTCAAAAATGGATATTCCAAAATTCCATTCCTATCAACATAATATCAGAAGGAGAGGATCCACCTAGTAAAATGAGAATAGCTCTCAACGATGATTTTACAGAGAACTCGACAGGATGGATAGAGTACACTGAAGAGTACAGCTACGATGTACCTAACCACAGCGGTGAGTACACATTATATCTACAGTTTAAGGATTCAGAAGATTCAGAACACATTACTGTAAACGATAAAATAAATGTGGACCTGGAAAAGCCTACAGGTGCTGTTGAAATAGACAAAAATGTCACCTCAGAACAAAACATTAGCATATCCTTAACGGCACAAGATAACATGGATGAAATAGATTTAATTATGATAGATGAGAACAGTAATTTCACTTCACCTACTACTCATCTATATTCACACAATATCGGTTATCAACTCTCAAGTAAATATGGGGATAAAACAGTATTCATCAAGTTCATCACAGCCCATGGACAGGAATCAGAGGTGAAAGAAATATCAGTATTTCTAGATAATGAAGGGCCACAATTGAATTATGTAACAGAAGACACTATTACCAAAAAAGAAAATCTAGATTACACATTAAAATGGGATGCTGGGGACTACAGCGGAATAGATCATTACGAACTCAGTAAAATAATCGATGATGATGAAGAGATTATCGATCCAAAAATCAATGCAGATGACTACCTACTCAATCTGAAGGACAATCAATCATACCTTTTCAAATTGACTGGCATAGATAATCTTGGAAACAGTAATACGCTAACATTCACCATAGAAACGAATGTAAATTACCCCCCAACTATAGAAAACGTATATGTGCCAAGTGAAATCAGCGAAGAAGACACTTTAAAAGTAGATGTTAAAGATATCGAAAATGATGATCTAACAATTACCTGGTACGATGGCGACAGAATTATAGGCGAAGGGTCAGAAATACAACCAGACTTAGAAGAAGGTGAACATAATATTAAAGTCATTATAAGCGATGGAACAAATGAAAAAGAAAGGTCCTTCAATTTGAATGTGAGAGAATCTTCCAGCGATGATCCATTCTATTCATATCTTTTGATAGGTAGTATACTTCTAATTTTAATCCTAGGTGGTGCACTATACATGTTAAAAAGAGAAAAATCCGGTTCCACGACTGAGGAAAGTTTCGAGAGACAAGAAAAGGTAGAGACTGATATATACGATGAGTTTGAAGAAAAACAGAGTGATGATTTCGAAGGTGATGGTGAAGACGGTTCTTCCGAGGATTCAGAAGATATCGATGAGGAGGATGTGGACTTGTTTGGAGTATGAAACCATCAAACCTTTTTTATTTTTTTAATCCCCTTTTGATATTGACCTTTCTCACAGTATTCATATATCTCACCAATCGACTTTTTATCGAGATAATTTTGCTTTTTCTCATCCAACATTTTGGCTAGAATCAAAGCTTTTCTTGATTTAACTATAGTCTTGTTCAGGTTTTCCAACATATTCTTATTCTTTTTATCTGTATCCTTAACCTCGTGGTTTATGGCATCATTTAAACAATCTATTGGAACGTTCTCATCTATATCTATTATCCTTTCTATCAGGTATTCTATTTGATCCTTCTTTCTATAATATTTGGTTTCTTTAGATTCGGAATCATCAATAACGACAGATGGATGTATCCTACAATTAACCTCCAATAAATCGATCAGATTCTTCCCCAATATCCTTTGAATATCTGATAATCTGAGATCATGTGATACCTCTGTATTCAGTATATCCTCAAAAAAATTAACTATGTTTTCTGAAGGAAAAAAAGGATGATCTGTACCGATCATGATTTTACTCGACCAACTGGTAGAAACATCGAACAATTCCCAGAAATGGGCTTTTAATGTCGCTCGAATTTCAGCATTAAAACTCTGAATGGTCTCGTTTGTAAACTTGGATAAACATACCTCCTTTTTTGCTGTTTCAATAAATTCTTTAGTGGACTGTAAACCTGACAACTCTGCATATATAGAAGGGTGGGTCAGATATCGGAAAGATTCTTGATCAATATAATCAAAATGACCTATGATCACATTTAATTGGCTGATACATTCTTTCAATTTATTCTCTGCTAAAATGCAAATTGTTTTATTCACACCCGCATGAATCTCTTTTACATCTGAAGGATAATCTGTGTGAAAAATAATAGGCATATTTAACCTAGCACAATCCATGTATAATTGAACGATTTCTTTTGAATCTAGGCTAACCTTTTCTGATTCAGGATGAACCTTTAATCCAAAGAAGCCATATTTAGTTGAAAATTTTTTGACCTCTTTCCTAGCAGTTTTAATATCTGTTGGGTCAACTCTACCAAATCCAATCAATCTTTTTCTATGGTCAGATGAATTGGTCCATTCTGATACATTTTCATTGGATTTGGTATAGGTGTATTCACCCTCTTCTCTAAAATGATCCTTCATGGGAAATACAACAAACTGATCAAATAATCCCTGTGATATCTCATTTCCATTAGGGTCGGGAATCACACTATATCTGTGTTCTTTAGAACTTAAACTGTCTTCAATTTCCTCTTTTAATTTTTTGGAAAATTCATAACTACCATTTTTTCCTATAGGTATGTTCTTCTTTCCATCCAACTCTTCACCTATATGATGGTGGGCATCAATTAAAAACAGATCCTTCACATATCCAGTTTTTCTATCTTTAATTCTAAGCATATCTACACCCATGTTTTATTTAAAAACGTCATATTCCTTCACCCTATTATCGGTCACATTAATTCTGTATTTCATTTCCTCATTTTCAAATTCAATCCAAGTTTCCGCTTTTTTCCTTTTGTATGAAATTAATTTTAAATTTGTTTCATCTTTAACTATATTATCTAATAACCACTGTTTCGCTATTGGGATTTCATAAGTAAGATTATTTACTATATTAGAGGACGATATACTATTTTCTGAATTGGTAAAAACAAGTACATTGTTATCAGAAATATTGTAGTCTTTTATACATTTTTCACTCGATAGCTTTCTACCTCTGTAAAACAATCTATAATCATCACTCTGAATGTCTAAATAGTTTCTGATAATTTGATTTAGATCTTCTATCGAGTGTTCATCCTCAACCATTACTTTTAATGATTGATGGCTCTCTTTAGCCCTAACTATCAATCTTAGAATTGTATCACTCTTCATCATTTATCTCTAGTTTTCTAGGCAAGTATCGGAGAATTTTACCAGCATTAGTTTGGATGGTGAAAAAGTCATCTCCATCCGTGAAAACGTAACGGTTAAATTCCTTCCCTTCATCCATTTCAATCATTTCTAATTTATTTTCTTCAATACCAATATTATTACTTAACCATTTTTTGGAGCTCTTTATTTCCTGATCCACATTTATTTCGTAATTCCTCTTTAACTCGTTCTTATCAGAAATTTTATTTTCTATTTCTTCTGTAGACATCAATTTCAGAACATCGTTTTTTTGGATCTCAGAACTTATTACTTTCTGATCGTTCTGTAAAATCTCGGTTCCTTTAACGAATCTAAAATTCTTTTTACTTTCTTCAATCAACCAGTAATCAAGACTCCTTTCTAAAATATCTCCAATGTACTCATCTGGATCTATATTCATCTTGATATCCTCATCTTTTGACTCTAGAAGTATAGTTACTATCGCTGACATCCGCCTTACCTTCTTGAAATGTGATTTTCTGAATATATTTAATGTTTTTGAATTGACTTTTAAATTATTTTATTTATTTTAATAGTCAAATCATTCAAAGATTTAAATCATTAATGTTATTAAAAATATATTTTAGACACTTATGTGCATTAAAATATGCAAATATAACCTTCAAACATTATATATTATTTGAGAAGGCTTCAAGCCAACACACTTTCCTCAGTCGAATCTCTACAGTACATACATGCTGAATTCGTCTTCCTCAATCTCTCTCTTATAACAGTAAAGTCCGGTTTGGGAGATAGACTGAATATGTTTAGGTCAGCCTGTGGAGCTTTCTCTATATACTCATCAACATCTTCAGGAACTATTTCTACATTATCAATCGGTAGCCTTCCGGTTTCGATCAGGTCATCTACCCTTTCTTCCACCTTCTCGACCTCATCCTTATCGCCGGTTGGAGCTATAAGATTGAACTCAGCGTGCCAATTTATCTTTAATTTATAAGCCATCAGTATAGATAGATCACAGTTAGGTAATTTATCAGGAGACTGCCATTTTTGATAAGTTCTAGGTAACCATAAATTTATCACTTTTTTCTGACCTAAACCTGCATTAGGATGATTGGCAAATAGGATAACACCCAATCTATTTTCAGTAGATTTCTTGATGATTTCATCAACTTCTTCCTCTTTTTTCCTTGTACTAGGTATCCTTAAAAAGGTTATATTCGGGCTGAAGAGAGATCTCCTGAGTGTCTGCATGCTGGAGATAGTACCGGCTGCAAATCCTTCTCCTTCGATTATAGTATAATCTGAATAGATACCTTCATCCTTATAAGATTCCAATAAAGACTCAAATTGCTTCTCAATTCTTACATTTCTCTTCTCGATGTTGACACCCAACATACTGATAGAACCCCGTGGATAAGTTATATCACGAAGTAAATTAGAGACCCCCCTTACTTCTGTAGGATCTTCTGCAGGAATTAATATATTAGGTACCCATGCTCTTTCTTTAGATATCGGTAAATTACTGCTTTTTTTAGCTGCCCACTCAGCCAAAGCTACGAAAAGACTGCTTCTAACATCTCCGTAAGGTGTTCCTTCACCTAGATACCTATGCATCAAAACATAATAAAATATTATTACGACTGATACTGCCACAATACCAAACACAGGATTTATTATAAACATGGCAAAAAAACTTCCACTTGCACCTAAAAGCGGAATAAACCGTGGAACCTTCAATAACGGTCGAAAACTCACTAGTTCCAGCTGCTGTTCCAACAATATTACTACGTTCAACATGGCATAAGTGATCAAAAAGAACATGGTGATCAGAGGAGCGATCGTATTTAAACTTCTGACTAAAAGTCCTAAAACAACTATTATTCCTGTAATAATAATCGCATTTCTAGGTACTCCACCTTCAGATTTTTTGGAAAACCAGCCACTTCCTGGTAATATATTGTGTTCGCCCATAGCTTGAAGTATCCTAGAAGCCCCACCAGTGAATTGAGTGCTGAAGAGAATGTGGCTGCCAATAAACCTCCTAGAACAACTGGAGCATATAAAGATTCATCAATCAATACTAGATAATTATCAATCAACTCACTAGATGATGCAGCACCTTTCAACCAAAATGACAAAACTAAATAAATTATAACACTCACAATTATAGCACTCAAGGTGCCTATAGGAATACTTTTTTTAGGGTTTTTTAACTCACCCGACATGTTTGCTCCAGCCATTATACCTGTTGCTGCAGGAAAGAATACAGCAAACACTGTCCAAAATGATCCCGTTGCCTTAGGTTCGGTAAAGTTGTAAGCGATATCAAAATTAATTCCAGTCGCTAGAACAGATATTATAGACCCTATAACTACAGCCAAAATCACATACTGTATTTTGAAAGCAAAACTTGTACTTAAAAATACGAGCAAAAATAATACGCCAAATACTGCAAAATCTATCAATAAAGAAGAATACTGTGGAAA
>JBKHIX010000030.1:0-20032 GCA_046538435.1 Thermoplasmata archaeon
GATGGCTCTTTTCCTTCAAAGCCTAAAATATTTTTTTTGTCTTGGCTGACAAAAATCAAAAGTTGATATTAAAACATATACAATCACAGCGAAAAATCTTCCCACATATCTATAAAGCCTTCCACGATATCTTCTGGAGGTTTATATTCTAATAAGATTCTAGAAATATGTTCAGATTCTTTCACTTTATACTCTCTTTTTTTCTTAACAAGTATATCATTTTTAACAAGTTTTTTTAGGTGATAAGAAAGTGTTGAAGCAGCCATATCAAATTCTTTCTTCAATTCTTTGTGAGTTACCTTTTCATTCTTAAGAGTAAAAAGCACTATACCCAAAGCCTTCTCATTCCTTAGGAATGATAATTTCTTTTTATCCTCATAATCAATCTTTATTTCATCTGATTCTTTAGGAAAGTACCGCTTATATCCACCTTTTTCAATCTCACTTATTATCCTTTCATTCTCTAATTTCCTGAGATGATATTTAACGAGATTAAGATCGTAGTCTGTTTTTCTCTGTATAGCTCTCATATGAAGCCCTGGATACTCTTTTATAACTTCATATATGTTCCTTCGTGTTTCTAGTTCTATCTTAGGCTCACCCATGTATTTACCCCTTGAGAGCACAGATATAGAACGTGATCAGTATTATTGTGTCTATTACCAGCACCGGGATCAAGAAGTATAGTTCATCAGTGATCGGTTTGTTAAAGGATGTGTAGGAAAGCCAGAATCCTTTTATTAAGAAAAGAAAAAACGCTGTTGAGATGATTAACATCCTTTTGTTTTTAGATCGCTTGTAAGCTATCATTGAGATAATAGTCAGTGCTAAAGACACAACAGTCATAATACCCAAGGCCGAATTATATATAAGCTCAATTAACTGCATGACAGATCACTTTACAAAAAAAAAGAAGGTAAGGTTATTTATCGTTATCTCTTTTTAGATACCCATACTGTTGATACTATTATGAGCGAGGTTATTACAACAGCAGGTATATAATACGAAATATTACCTATGATATTCGTTCCACTTTCGACTGCTTTTGTGATATCTTTTGTGATATCTATGGAGTGTGTAGAAAAATTTGGCACCATAACAAGAACTTGAATTTTGTCCTGCCCTATTGAGATCAAATATTCTGCTCCATCAGAAATATCTTTTAAATCTGCATAGTCATCTGCCATCGATATCTTTTCATCATCAAACCTGATTTCCATATCTTTAACATCATCAACGTTTAAAACCCGTTTTGAAATCTCAGCAACCACAATCTTACCGTTTTCTCTAAGGGTATTCGAAGAAACCATTAGCTTGACTTTATTCTTTTCTTGAACCTGAGTCATCATCCTCATATCTGCATATTCGATAGATACTTCCCTATATCCAACATTATCACTATCTATGGATATTTCCCCACCGATTTCATTACGAGAGATCCCTTCACTTATTTCTTCTTCTAATTCACTTTCTCTTTCATCCTTTAAATCTGTCATCCTGAAAAGTATAAATGTATCACCAGTGAAACTATAATTAATATAACCGTTTTCTACAGTCACTTTTAGATAATTTTCTGGTATATCAGGGGGAGTTATATTTATTGGAGGGGTTACGTTGACAGGAGGTTCTCTTCCTTCATCTTCGTCATCCTTGTCATCTCCATATTCAACTGGAATTTTATCTGGAGGACCTTGAGATACTGACAAAATTTTAGCACTATAATTTCCATAAGTTAAATTTAAATTCCGTCCATTCTGTCCATTTACCTGAAAATCACCCAAATCGAAGCTTATATTCGTAAGATCTTCTCCTTCAGAGTTAATTTTCATTAAACCTGGAGCTACATCAAATATCTTTATATCTGTGTCATCTCCTTCGATCTCGTAATAGACACCTTCATTTTCTTGATCATCAATTACAAAGTTTTCTATCGTTATTTTATTAAAAGCGGTTATGGAGTCATTCCCTCTCTTGATAGTATAATTGTTGATGATATTTTGAACCAAATCAAATGAAACAAATTTACCATCAGTTCCATTTTCAAAATGTCCAATACTTATTTCGTCATCATCATCGTAATCGTCTTCTTCATCATCATTGTCATCATCGACATCATCGTCGTCATCATCTTCATCATCATCGCTTGGATCATCAATATAACCATCATCATCTCCATTGTCATCGTCCTCTGCTAAATTATTCCCTTCTCCCTGAGTTGTGAATGCTACAGATAATCCTGCAGTTACAAGTAATAAGGAAAAAATTCCCACCATTACTACGAGTATGGTTTTTTTATTAATCATCTCTATCACTTCTTACCCTAATATAGCCCATCTTTATTTATATGATTTATTTCACAATATTCGAACAAAGCAGTAATAAGGATAAGATTTTTAATCTAAAAATGACCATCTAACAATTAAGGTGAAATAAAAAATGAAAGTGAGATGGTTAGGTAACTCAGCTCTTGAAATTTTTGGTGATAACCACATCCTTGTAGATCCGCATTATTTTGTAGAACCAGAAAAAGAAGCAGACATAGTTTTACTCACACATGAACATGATGATCATTTCAAGAAAGAACACTACGAAAAATACGGTAAAAATGCTGATTTATACACTACTGAGACTGCATTAGAAAAGTTCGATCTTGAGGGAAAAGTCGTAGAACCTGGTGATGAATCCGAAGGGATCAAAGTATATGATAACGACTGCTGGGGTACAGATGATAGTATTGCATTTTACTACAAAGGTGTAATCACTACTGGAGATTCACCAGTATTTCCTGAAGTAGATGATGCTAAGCTAATATTTACAGCCTGCTTCCCAGATTACTACGATGATTATATAGAAGCATTCAAAAGATTGGAGCCGCGCCTCGTGGTTCCATTCCATTATGATCCTTCAAAGGGAACAGATGATGCAGAAGGCTTAATAGAAAGGATGGACGAAGAGGGAATAAATAACAAATTCATGGAGCCAGGCGAAAGTATAGAGATCTAAAAACCATTTAATTTTCTTCTATATACCCACAATACTATCAGTAACAGTGCAGCGATAGATGCAATCGTTACAGGTATGAGGTAGTCGTCATCTGTTTTAACAGATATATCTCCTGTATCAGAACCTGTAAAACTTCTTTTTTTAATATCATCAAATCTTTCGTCTTTTAATTTGATACTAAATTCTTCACCATCAGGATCAAAATTCATCTTAAAAGTTGTAGTACCATTTTTAGATGTTCTATTATTATCAATTGATTCACCCTCATGTATAAGTTCAACCTGAACATCTTTTAATCTTTTTCCATCCTGGTCTCTGATTGGACCTACGTTTACTAGACCTGGGTTAACGGTTACATTAACACTATCTTTGTCAGAATTTCCTGCTAAATCAACCACTTCTAGAGTTACTTTATATTCACCAGGTTTATGAAACGTATAATCTAGAGTTTTACCCTTATAAATACTACCTTCTATATCCCAGAGATATCTATTGATATAGTAATCGTCATAAGAGGAAGAACCATCTAAAACTATCTGGTTTCCGACGGTACAGCTTATATCATCTCCAGCATCAGCCTTCGGAGGTATCAAATCCCTTACTGTATAGGTTAGATTTACACTGTCCGTGTTCCCTGCAATATCGACAACTGTCAAATTAATTATGTAAGTCCCGAATTCAGTAAATGTGTACCTGATCTTTTCACCTTTAAATGTCATGTTATTGAATTTCCATATGTAATCTCTAATGCCGTAGTTATCAGTAGAATTACCTGCATCTAAGACTATCTCTTGATTAATTGAAACAGTTCTATTCCCACCACCTCGAGCTATTGGTTTTATAAAATCATTTACGGTGTATATCATATCTTTATAATTCCAATTTCCGGAATAATCAACCACTGCAAAAGTTGCTCTGATCCTTCCAATCTCTGAGAACGAGATATTGATAGTGCTTTTATTGAATGTTTGTCCATCGATCTCCCAGTAGTAGTCTTTGATCCCTATATTATCATAAGATTCTGAACCGTCAAAAGTCACATTTTCAAATACTTGTATTTTATCTATTTCATTTATCTTAATAACTGGAGCTGAATCATCTATCAAAGTAAGATTTTTCTCACCGGTAACTGCTGAGTTCCCTGAAGTATCTTTAGCTCTAAAGACATACCTGAGATCTTTAGCACTGTTCGGGGTTTTTAGTTTAAACTTATATTTATCACCGTATATATTATACAACTGCGAAGTGGTTTTATTTCCATCAAACCAGTATTCAACTTCAGCCTTCTCTATTCCTGTATTATCTTTAATTTCTGCAAGGAAGGTGTAATTTTCACCCATTTTAATTACATCCAATGACAAATCTGTAATGGAAGGAGAGGTTTCCTCATAGGTGGTAAAAGAAAAAGTATAATCTGAACTTGAACTCTTATCCTTTAATCTATATGATACTCGTAAAGACACCTTTTCATCCATATTCCATTCACCGTGGCTCCACATCACGGTATCATTTTCAACATTTGTATTTGAGAAACCTAGGAATTCCCACTCCATTGTATTATTTCCTATTCTTTCTATTACCGGTGTATGAGATGTGTTTAAACTGCCGTTGAATACGATTCTAATATCCTCATCTAAACTCACGTTGAAAGAATTAGGTGTTGGTTGAACTGATAATATCTCTTTTGGTAGATTTACTTCATCCCATGGTTTAAATGGGTTCATCAATGGGTATCTATCTACATTTTCATCTCCCATACCACTTACAGTGTAGTTTGAATCAGCTATTCCATCACCGTTTTTATCGACTCCATCGAATTGACTCCAGTAGTTTCCTCCCGATGGGTACCCGTTATCCCATTTATTTTCATAGTTTGGCTTCACGACCGCTGGGTTTTTATTTTCATAGAAGTTGTTATGGTAAAAAATATTGTTTTTAGCGTATCTATTGCCTATACCCCAAGAAGTTGTATACGAAATAGTATTTTGAATTACTTTACAATTAGTAATTTCATAGGTAGAAATACCGATCTCTCTTCCAGTTATGTAGTTATTTTTGATAAGGTTGTCATCAGAGTATGTAAGATAGATACCAAAAACCCAGTCTGTCCAGTTCAATGAATCCTTTGAAACTTTTTTAAACACATTATTTATCAACTTTGATCCATTTGTTTTATATAGATACATACTGCTTTTCCCAAATTCACATCCATCAATCGTAATATTATCGGAAAATTGGAAAAATAATCCAAACGGAGAGTATATATTACTTTCAATACTACAATTTATAACAGATATGTTTTTACTAAAAAATACTTGTACAGGAGGGTCTTTATCAAATTCTTTATTTCTGATTGTAGAATCAGAAGAATTTACCATTATTAATTGTCCAATCTCATCTCTAAACTCTATATTAGAATTATTTTTATGATAGATAATTGGCTCACCATCTACAGTGTTGGATTCTATTATATGCGAATCAAAATCTCTAATCGATGTTCCCATTAACAAAAATCCTTTTTCCGACAATGTGTTATTATAGAATTTGAAATTTTCTGAGTCTCTAAAATATATGCCATAAAATTTTGAATCAATAAAGTTATCCTTAAATTCACAATCCTTTGATTTGAGTATATATATCCCGCCATAAAAACCTCGAATTATGTTATTTTCTAGAAGGTTATTCTCTGAATTTTCTATTTGAAACGCAAATGAGTCATTTAAACTAGTAGTTAATCTATTATTCAAGAATTTGTTATCGACTGAATCTTGTATTACTACCGCTAAACCATAATTATGATAATCATTACTTTTCTCAGGTTCTATCTTCAGTTTATTTCCAGAGAAATTCATATTGTTTGAATCTTTTAAATTGATATTATTTCCTACATCATTTATTGTGTTATTTTTGATAATACCATTAGAGGCTGTTACAAAATATAGCCCTGTCTTGGCATTGTAGAATGTGGAATTCCTTATCAAGAAATGATCATCCGTGCCGGAGATAAAAACACAATGGTTCGTTGATTCACCATCTATTTCGATGTTTTCTATAGTCCATGGGCCATCCTCTGAACCGTCTCCTTTCCATCCGAAATCATTAGCATATTCTACAAAATCTGAATGTGAACCTATATTAATAGGATCATACGTGCTAGTTTTAAAATTCCATTGGTAGGGTTTTCCCTCATATCCGCTTTCATTCACATATCCACTGATCCTTAAAGTTATATTTTCCATGACATCCCACGGATTGTGAGACCATGTTGCAGTATCGTTTTCAGTATTGATTGAAGACCAGCCTTCAAAGTTCCATCCATCCGGATCTTTACCCTTCACCTGCTCTAATTTTGGTATAACGCTTGTATCCATGCTCTCAGTAAAAGTCACTGATACATCATTAGCGTATGGAACTTGTTTATCCTTCAATTTTGGTTCAGTTGTGATTATGTTGGATGGACCATAGAAATCTACTTTCACTTTAGATGGGGTTTTTGAAGGAACACCATTTGATTCTTCCGAAATATAATCTGGATTGTTCGGTTTATAATTATCTTGGTAATATTCAACTCTGAATGAACTGATCTCACCGAAAGATGCACCTATATTAAGTTCGAATGTTTCTGCATCATATCCTTCATTCCACCAATCCGAGAATTCAGATATATCAAGAGCCATGAAGGAGGGTAAAGTATTTTCAAGATTAGGATCGAACTCGTAATAAAATTCTTTAGTTTTTTTCTCACCTCTATCATCGATTATGCTTAATGATATATTTCCCATTCTAGGGGGCTGTTCTTCAAACTCAAAAGTTGCAACTAAAGATGGTTGATAGTTCACTCTGTCAGTTATGTATTGGAGATTGGATAATAATCCCATCTTTTTTATGGTATCATATGTTATCCAATAATATCCATCATCCCCAAAATTTTTACCCCAGGAATTAACCGCTTTAAAAGCTCCTTTTTCACCATCATCTGATACATTGTTATCATATCCGACTAATGTATTGCTGTGATCAGGAATTTCATCTTTGTATTCTTTTGATGAGATTACTGTATCACTCTCAGACAACACGTCAGAGAATTGACTAGAATCAATAGAAAAGGTTACTGGTATTTCTGAGTTCAAGAGGGTCTTGAGTTCATCTATTGTGTTACTTTCATTGAATCCTAAATGAAAGAGATCTTTACCCCGATGCTTTACAGAATCCCTGAAAGCTGATTCGTTTCCCCAATTAACATCATCATTTTGACTGTACGTCAAGTTGGACCAGGTGCTAACACCCCAATTATTTATTATTTCAGCGTTTTCCTTTACGGACGATCCACTACCCGTACAGTATACCTTATTGAATGTCCAAGAGGGGCTCATCAAGTGATCTAGATTTCCTTCAGAAGCACCTCTCCAATCCTTTTCTTTCGCCTCTAGAAATCCATAAGAATAGTAGGTAATAGCCCAGGCAGCGCAGGAGCCCTGTAAACCTTGGCCCTTTACTTCAGGAAAATAAGGACTCTCAGACAGATCTTTTGAATCAGGTGCGTCTTGGTTTATTTTGAGATTATCGACTACTTTTGTAGACTTTATAAGATCCTCTTTACCCTGTTTACTCCAGATAACATTTGAACCACCGCTTTCACTATTTATTTTTGTACTTTGATTAAAAGCACTTTTTATTCTATTTATTTCATCATCTTTGATTCGACGGTAGTTAAATTCGATATTATTATCATTGTATTTTTCATATAGATTCTCATCATTTATTGGATCTATTAATGAAATATCTTTATCAGATATATTTTCAATAGATTCTTCAAATTCTTGATTTGTTTTGACCTCACTATTACCTGTAGAATTAATTACAGAAATAGGATGTGAAGTAAACAATAGTAAGATCACTAATGAAATTACAACTTTACGTGACATCATAGTTCCTCGCAGTAGTACAAACTCATAAAAAATCAATGTGAATTATAAACCTTCTCCTAAATTAAGGTAGATGATATTCTCTTAGAATTAAATATAATGTTCTGTATTTGTCTTGTATGAATTTAGTTACAGATTTACCTGGTAAAAAAGAATATTTTCGTTTATTCGAATCTACAGGTTGGAATGAAGATTATGAGCTATTTGAAGACGAAATTTATGAAACTTTAAAGAAGAGTTGGTATCAAGTATTTGCTTACTCTGATGATCAATTAATAAGTTGTGCGTGAGTTATCTGTGACGATCATATGCATGCTTTGATTCTGGATATGATCGTAGAAGAAGAATACAGATCTGAGGGTGTAGGAAGCAAAATAATGAAAAATATTTTACAAAAATGTAAAGAAGAGAAAATAAGAGATGTTCAACTATTTTCAGTTAAAGATGCCTGTGAATTCTATGAAAAGAATGGATTCAAATGCAGACCTGAAGATGCACCTGGGATGGAAATGCAACTTAGGTATTAGAACCCCTGCTGCTCTGTTCTATTTATTATCTCTTCTTGAAGCCCTTTAGGTAAATTTACGAAATAATCACTGTATCCAGCTACTCGAACCATCAGGTCCTGAAATTCTTCAGGATTGTCCTGCGCCTCTCTCAACAGATCAGCACTCACAACATTGTACTGAACGTGGTGCGATCCCATGTTGAAATATCCTCTCATCAATTTACCAAGTTTTTTTCTTATTTCTTCATCCTGCACAAGATCAGGAGCTAATTTTTGATTCAATAAAGTACCGCCAGATTTCGCGTGATCCAATTTCCCAACTGATCGGAAAACAGCGCTTATACCTTTCCTATCTGCTCCTTGTACTGGTGATATACCTTCCGAGAGAGGTTTTTCATCCAAACGACCATCTGATGTAGCTTCACAAACACTGCCGAAGTAAACATGTACTGTCGTTGGTAGACCATATACTCTTTTGGAAGCTCCTCTAATCGGTGATGGTGGATAGCCTTCTACGATATCTATACAAAGGTCAAAAATCGATCTAGCTATATCATCAGCAAAGTCATCATCATTCCCATATCTTGGAGTTTTATTCAGGAATAACTGTCTCATCACTTCGTTGTTTTCAAAATTGTTAGAAAGTGTATCCAATACTTCGTCCATCTTGTAATTTCCTTCCTCGAAAACGTTGTATTTTAATGATGATAGTGAATCTGTGATGGTACCAAGACCGACTATCTGTATATACTGAGTGTTGTATCTTGCACCTCCGCTATTGTAATCTTCAGCATTTTGAACACAGTCCTCTATCCATAATGAAAGGAATGGGACGGGTAAATTTTTATGGTAAATACCTTCGACGACATCATTTCCTGTCATCTTCACATCAATAAAATACTCTAACTGTTCCTTGAACGCCTTGAACAAATCTTCATAAGTATCAAAGTTTGATGGATCACCGGTTTCGATACCTATCTTCTTATCTGTTTTTGGATCTTCCCCATTGTTTAAAGTAACCTCTAATACCTTTGGTAAATTGAAGTATCCTGTGAGAATGTAACTCTCCTTTCCAAATGCACCGGTTTCAACACATCCGCTCACTCCTCCATTTCTTGCATCCTCGATCGATTTACCTTGTCTGAGTAGTAATTTGATTATATCATCATGATTGAAGAACGGTGGTTCACCAAAGCCCGGTTTTACCACATCTAAAGCTTTGTTCAGAAATCTATCTTGAATCTTTTTACTGAGAAGAACGGCAGTATTCGGTTGAAGAGTTCTCATCTCTCCAAGAACTTCCAGCAAAAGGTAGGAAACATCATTAACACCGGAAGAACCATCTTCTTTCAAACCCCCTATATTGATCTTGGTGAAGTCATTGTATGTATTGCTCTCCTCAGCTGTAACTCCAACCTTGGGCGGAGCTGGTTGGTTGTTTATTTTTAACCAAAAAGATTCAAGCAGTTCTTTAGCTCTATATTTATCCATGTCACCATCTTCAACATCCTGTCTGTAGAATGGAATAATATGCTGATCTAATCTACCGGGGTTGAACGAATCCCATGGATTTGACTCTGTGACTACTCCCACATGAACGAACCAATAATGCTGTAAAGCTTCCCAGAATGTTCTAGGTTTGTTAGCTGGGACTCTTTCACATATCTTGGACATCTTTTTGAGTTCTTTCTTCCTTTCTTCATCACTTTCTTCTTCAGCCAACTTCTTAAGCTTATCTGAGTATCTTTGGGCGTATATCATCATAGCGTCAGCTGCTATTTCCATCGCCTTCAGTTCTTCTAATTTTGTTTCATCGTCTTCGCCGATTGATTTCAGATGTTCTATTTTATCCTTGATCTCATTTTTGATTTCTTTAAGACCTGTTTGAAATATTCTCTCCCCACCAGCTGTGTGACCAGGAACTCTCTGTTCCATGAATTCGGTGAAAACACCCGCTTCATAGGCATCCTTCCATGCATCTGTCATCTGATCAAAAATCTTCTCTCGTATGGTTTCTCCTTCCCAGAATGGAAGTATTTCTTCATCATATTTTTCTTTGATCACTTCGTCTACTTTATAGGGATTTTTTTCTCTTGAATCAAGAACATCTAAATCATCAGGTTTATGACAGCAAACCTCTGGGTAGGTGGGAACTTCCTTGATACCAGTTCCCCTGATACCTACTATTAATTGACCTTCTTCAACAGGTAAAGTGACGTTTTCCATCATATACTTGAAAGCTAAAGCTCTTTGAACTGGTACGGAATGATCTTCTAAATCATTATTTTTGTAAAAATCAGTGATAAGTTCAGCTCTTTCAGAAGAGAGTTCTACAGTTTTGTTAACACTTTCATCTCTCAATTTTTTGATCCTCTCATTGAGAGGTTGAACTGAACTCCTTCTTTTCTCCATCTCATCTTCGATATCCAACGAACATGAACTCACTGATGTTTTATCCATAATTTATCCACCTTCTTTAACAAAAAACCCTTCTTTTTCAAACCTTTTCTTTATACTATCAATCTTACTTTCATCAGGAGATCTTAACTCAGTTATTTTATATTCTCTTCCCAGCCTTTTATACTTTTCTTCTACATTGTGATATGGAAGTATGTCTATTTCTTTAACGTTTTTTAGATCTGATAAGAAATCTATTATCTCATCTATATTTTTGTCAGTATCAGTAATACCGGGTATTAAAGGAAAACGGATTATGACTTCTTTACCTTTTTTTGAAAGTAGTTTTAGATTTTTCAATATCTTATCGTTAGAAGTACCAGTGTATTTCTTATGAAGTTTGTTATCCATTATCTTCAAGTCGTATAAGAACAAGTCTATGTCATCAACAATCGATTCAAATGTCTCGGGATCAATATGACCAGAAGTATCCAATGTGACGTGAATATCTTCTTCTATGCACCTATCAATAAGTTCCTTTAGAAATTTTATCTGAAGAAGAGGCTCTCCTCCGGAAAATGTCACACCTCCGTCCGAAGAGTCGTAGAATATGATCGATTTTCTTATCTCTTCCATGACCTCCTCTGCTGTTACAGTTCTTGATGTATTCTGTAGAGCACCTGACGGACAGTTCCCAGCACAAATACCACAGAAGGTACACTTCTCTCGATCAATAACTATAATATCTTTCTGAGTTATTGCGCCTTCCGGACAGATTTCTATACATTTACCACATTCAATACATTTTGTTTCATAGAAAAAGATGTCGTTATCTCTCGATATACCTTCTGGATTGTGACACCACCAGCAGTTCAAAGGACAGCCTTTGAAGAAAACAGTTGTTCTTATACCTGGACCATCATGTACAGCAAATTGTTTGATATCAAAAATCTTTCCTTTTACCATCTGATTAACTAATTAGATGCATGTTGTATATAAATTTTTGAGATGTTAGATGAATATACTTTAATATTTTTCAATAAATGTATTAAATATTAAACTGATCTATTCTTTAATGCACTCATTGTTTTTTTACTTTCTCTTCATCAGCGTTGTAACTCATGTGTCCTACTCTTATAATATCATCTTTAAGTTCTCTAAGACTGGTAGCTGTCAAGATGTCATGCTTTTCTTTCAATTCTTTCTGTATTTTTCGTGCTTCATCTTTTACACGAAAAGCAGTCACATTGGGAGAGCATAATTCCTCTTTCTTTGGATATAATTCAAGCCCCATTTCTCTACTTAACTCAGCTACATTTTTGTATCTCTGATATACTTCTTTTAAACCTTTTTCCAAGATCAAATTAAAAGACTCATCGAGCACGAACAAATTTGATACCCGATGTGTATATGGAAACCACTCTTCTTCAAACCAGTTTTTCTTTCAAACAGCCAATCTACTGTAGAACGTCTGCTCATCTTTATATCTTAATCTCATAACCTCTTTTGATTTGTCATAAAATTTCCTAAGCTTATCTTCAAGCTCATGATAGAAATCATGAAATTCTTCATCAAAATTTGGATTTATGTAATGGACTGCTAGTGGCGTTCCTCACCCTTCCTGGTACTTCTGTAGGACCTGGTGTCATCAACATAATTTCACCACCATACTATTGACTTACATTAAAAAAATCTTTAAGGTAAATCAAAATTCTACCTAAAACTTATCAATCATATAGATTTTCTACCTACTAGATGGATAAGAAAAAAATACTAATTTTAGCTATATTAGCAGCTTTTCTGGTACCGTTATCCGGATCGATCTATATGCCCAATATCCCAAGCATAGAAAACGAATTTGGTTCTAGCTGGTTAATACCGTTTACGGTAACGGGTTACTTAGCTGCTCAGGCCATATTTCAACTTTTTTACGGTCCATTATCCGATAAATTTGGTAGGAGAAAAGTGTATATACCTGCATTGTTCGCCTTTGTAATATCTAATATCATGTGCTTTATCGCATGGACTCCATCATCATTAGCAATTTTTAGGATTTTTCAAGGTGGTGCTGTAGCAAGTGGATTCACTGTAGGAGCTGCAGTCATAAGTGATGTTTTCTCTAAGAATCAAAGAGGTGGAGCTATGGGAATGCTTTTAGCTGTTCCACTGATTGCTCCTCCTGTAGGCTCGTTTTTAGGGGGTTTATTGGGGGAAATATTCACATGGCGATCGATTTTTTTGTTTTTAGGTTTGATGGGTACCTTTACAGCGGTATTTTTCTTCCTATTCTTCCCCGAGACAAGGGATAGTCAAAAAACAGAGATAGTCGACATTTATTCATCTTTAAAGTTTTTACTCGATGGAAATTATTTGACAGTTACCTTTTTAGGATTGACTTTATTCAGTACATTATACATATATCTCACATTTTTCGGCGATATTTTGGCCAATGAATACGGATTTAACACTTTTTGGGTGGGTATTGCCTTCACGTTATTCGGTATCGTTGACTCAATAGCTGCTTATACTGGGGGAAAACTATCAGACCGGTTGGGAAGAAAAAAGATATTTATCACTGGTGGTATGATAGCGACTTTTGGAACACTGCTTTTTTCTTTGATGATCGGTAGGGATGTTGGTTTATTGATCGGAAGTCATCTTATATTTGGCCTAGGTATAGGTTTTGCTGAACCCGCCCTTGTCACTTACGCTTTAGAACATGCTCCAAAATCGACCGGATCAGCCTCAGGAGTATATAATTTTAGTAGAGCTTTGGGAGCTGCCACTGTTACTTTCATGGGTTATTTCATAATAGATGCGTATTCTAATTTTACTTTATTTATATTATGTAGTATAGCGATATTTTTGATCACAATCACAGCAGTTAAGACAACCTAAATCTTCTTCAAGATTTCGCTGATTTTCCTTTCATCATAATTGAAAGGTACAAGTATTTCTCCGATCACCCTAAATAGATAATTTTCATAATATTTTCTGTCATAATTTTTGATATCTCTCGAT
The DNA here is from genome assembly GCA_046538435.1 of Thermoplasmata archaeon. Taxonomy (GTDB): domain Archaea; phylum Thermoplasmatota; class Thermoplasmata; order Halarchaeoplasmatales; family Halarchaeoplasmataceae; genus CAYSTL01. The sequence continues at coordinate 13,855 of JBKHIX010000030.1, forward strand.
CCTTCAACTCTCACCTTATCTCTATAATCCCTGCTTTTTGCATTGGTGACAACATATCTCAAACTTTCACCAGGGTTCAAGTCCACATCCATCTCTTTTAACTGCATCAGGGCAGCTTTCATCTCAGTCATGTGCTTGTAATCCTCGGCCCTTTTCGAGGCCTGTTTGGTAAAGCATAACTTCTCTATATCTACCTCACCTTTTTTGATCTTCAGCCACGCTTCCTTACTAGTTTCTATAATCTCATCAAACCTATCCTCTATTTCTTTAACAGTTTCCGCTTCCTCCATTATCTCTAATATATTTTCCTGAATCTCAGAAAAGAAATCAGGCGTATCATTTCTCCGTAGATGAATACCTCTCACTTCCAGTTCACCATCCAAAGTTCCATAATATCGGTTCAGTGCTCCCACACCATCAGATTTGTTCGGAAGAAACACTACCCAATCATACATCCCTTCCTTCTCAAGAGTGACCTTCGTCTCCTCTCTGACTTTCTCTATCAGATCATCGACTTTACTTTCACCCCCTTTCAACCATAATGAATCTACGATGCCGTGCATAACTCTGAAACCCATATCCTGTGCGATATCAGCGGCTTTCAACAGTATCTCTCTGCCATAAGCTGTAACACTTTCATGCACTTCTATACAGCTGAATCTGGCTTTCTTATAACCCGTATATCCAAAAGAAGTGACCAGGATCCATTTCAATACATCCGCTCTTTTCCTATAGATATCCTCCTTATCAGCCATCTCCTTATATGCTTGCCTTCTTCTGATTATCGGTGCGATCACCTTAGGGATCAGACCTCTTTTATCTTCACATACTTTGTATCCCAGTTCAGGAACAACATGATAGTTACCACAATCACAGTTAAGTGTCTCTGGAGATAGATTATACTTGTCTATTATCGTAGGATACATGCTAGCGAAATCTAGTTTGATCACATCTTCGTGGACACCTGTTTTTGGCTCAAATATATACCCACCTCTATCGGAGTTTATCAGTTGCTTCATGGTCTTGAAGTCCTCTGTAATATTGCTCTTCCATGGAACAAGATAACCTTCTTTCAATGCTTGTTCAGTTTCCATAGCATTGATGACAGCTCCTGGACTACTTCTAGAGGTTTTCTGTAAAGGCATCCTAGACATCCGAGAGATTTCAATCAACCCATCTAGACCACCTTTACGATACATGAAGGAACTGTCCATGTCTATGTGGATCCTGCCCTTGAAAAGATACTTTGGAGGCTTGTATAGTACTCTTCCGTAAGAGACATAAGAAGAACCTTGTTTAGGTGGATGAAGTGAAGGTTCTCTACCAAATACCAATTTGATATCGTTCAACTCAGCCCTTCTAGAAAGGTATGGTATCAGGAAGGAATCCCCACCCTTTGTAATTATGATATCTGGGTCGTACTGTTCTATCTCTTTATTCAATCCTTCGAGTATCTCTTCTTCACTACCCTTTATTTTTCCTCTGCTGGTCTCTAAATACTTCAATTCATCCTTGAAAGTGGGATAGGAATCTGTATCTATTGATGCTCTGATACTCATCTTCCTGAGCTCGGGTTTAGAATAACGTACTCCAGCGTCACTCTCCAGTTCGATCCAATCGCCATTTTCCTTTTCAACCAGAGAAAAAGGTCTTAGGTTTTCATCAACCATGAACCTCTGCTCTAATGGAACATCTACATTGTAGAATTGGTACTCCTCATACCCGTTGAAGAAGTTGAGACCTTCAGCTTGATTCGTGGGGTCATACACCATACCTGGAGATATCTTCAGCACATCATCTGATCCATCGTCCTGCAGGCCGGTCTTTCTTTTTATTATTTCAGCACTGAAACCTCTTTCTTCATAAAAATTTTTCAAAGTTTCTAAAGAACCATTGGAAGATCTAGCGTAGAAAACCGCATTGTACTCCTCAGCTATCTTGTAGCACCTTTTCTTCCCCCTGACCCACAGGATCATCTTTCCCTTCTTCAGATCCGGGTACACATCCAATATCCATCCTTTCATCTTTCAATATCCCCTCTAATCTATCCAATTTCATCTCGTGTTCCAGCAGGATCGAGAAAAAAATAGATTCCATGGGATCTAGATTTGCTTGATACTGGGCAGCAGAAGCGTGCTTTTTAGCTTTTCTAATAAGTTCGTCGAATTTTTCCTTTTCCTCTTTCCTTAAACCTCGACGGAATTTCTTCCATTCTTGAGCTATTCTGTCCAGTTCTTCCCGATAAGTAGGTACGCTTTTGCCCATGATATCGTCTCCTTTGTTAGGGGTATATAATATCATTCGGAAAGTATAAGAAAGAAAACAATGGGGGAGAGTGAAAGTACTGATACTAAAGAGTTATTTACATTCTAATTTAAGAATATATGTATAAAAAGATTATTCCATAAATAATAAATACCTATAGTCCTTATTATATTGATTGAGGAGATTAGAAATGCAATTACCTTTAACTAACAGAGCAATAAATTTAGCCCTACAGATGGATGTAATCAGGGACCAGGTGGATAACATTGTAGATAAATTTTGGGAGATAGTTCCAGGAATACTATTTTTCATCATATTCATAATAGTGGGCTATGTCGTAGGAAAGATAGCCGCAGTCGTATTTAGAAAGTTCTTAGAAAAAGTAAAATTTGAAAAAACTATGGATAAGGTCAAAGTCAGTAAACACTTTAAAAGCATCGGTTTCAAGGGTGTAGGACACTTCTTGAGCATCTTTGTGTTCTGGTTCATATTCCTGATATTTCTACAGGTAGGTCTTGGTGCAATAAAAATACAGATAATTACAGATATTCTATCCCCGATAATACTATTCATACCAAGAGCACTGATCGCAGCGCTACTAGTGGTTATCGGTCTTTATGTGGGTACGTTGGTCGCTAATCTGGTAGAAAAAGCACTGAATAAATCAGGGTTAAAAAAATCAACTAGAAAAATAGATGAACAGCTCAAAGGGACAAAATACAGCTTATTCAGTATTCTAGGGATAATAATCAAAGTGTGGATACTTCTATTATTCGTTCAAGCTGCTTTAGATGTACTAGCAATCGAAGCATTGACGCAATTTGTTACCCCGATAATACTGTACTTCCCTAGAGTGGTTGCAGCATTCTTTGTGGTACTTATAGGTCTGGTGATAGCCGACTACATAACAGAAAAGATAAAAAATTGGCTTGAAAGAACACCGATGGGTAAAAGAATATCCAAAGCTGACAAAAAAACAGCAACTGAAGGATTCAGTATAATGGGTATAATACTGATATTGATAAAAGTCTGGATACTTCTGTTGTTCGTTCAAATAGCACTGGACATACTTGCTATACCGATACTTACAAGAGTGATAGAACCGATACTGCTGTACTTCCCGAGAATACTAGTAGCGATGGCAGTGATCATCATTGGTCTATTAGTGACTGATATAATCTTGAAGTTTGTACACAAACTGCTAGACGAATTTGAAGCAGATAAGTTCATAGAGCCTGTAGAAGACATAATCAGTAAACCGGGACTGGTGATGAAGTTCGTAGATGCACTGATAAAAATTACAGTTATGTTGATATTCATCGATATAGCAGTTGCAATACTTGATATCGCAGTGATAGCCAATCTAGTATCAGAGGTTGTCTTATGGATACCAAATCTGTTCGCTGCAGCGTTGATCGTAATACTTGGTCTATGGGTTGCCGGTTGGGTATCAGATAAAACTCTCAGCATGTCCAAAGAAAACAAGTTACCGTTCCCCAGATTGGTCTCTAATGCTGTAAGATTTCTGATAATTTACATAGTAATAACCATGGCTCTTGCACAGCTAGGTATTGAAGTACCTATACTTTATCTGGTCTTTGGAATAGCCTTTGGTGCAGTGATGATCGGTCTAGGAGCTGGATTTGCCTTCGGTCTCAAAGATGTCATGACAAATATGGGAGGATACTTACAGGTGAATGAGATAGTTAAACCAGGGAAACAAATCGAAGTTGGAGAATATTCTGGCAAAGTTAAAGAGATAACGAGATACAATACTATAATCGAAGATGAAACGGGCGACGAAAAAGCGATTCCGAACAACTATCTAGTAGAAAATACTGTCACGATAAAAAGTTAAAAAAACCTTTTTCTTTTTTATATATCTTGATTTGTGACTTTTTTAATATTTTTTGACATGTCAGATTTTATATCATTTTCAGATCTCTTCCTAAAAACTTCTGGAATCGGATCTGCTACTGCAGCGTAAAGATCATAGATTTTTACTATTTTTTTTATTTTCTTGATAGATTTAGATCTAAGCCATATACCTTCTTCTTTCTTAATATCATCGTCTTTAAATCTAGATGAAATATCTATCAAACCTAGAAAATGTAGATCAGATTTATTTTTGACGATATCTTCTATCTTGGATACCATATCTTTCAGTTGGTAAGCTGTGAACCCTCTTGCTATGATTATATTCTCCAAAACACGGTCTATATCATACCCATATTCTTTACAGATTCTGACTATCCAGTAGGGATTTATCCTAGCGGTACCATCGATTATCAAAGCACTTCCTCCTAATTCCCCCACTATTTTTACTGCAAATGAACTGATAGGCTGATGATTGGAAGTAGCGAACACTCGGATTTTTCCGGGTGTCAGAGGCAGCTCAACATCCATGTACCATGATACTTGATTGCTAAGGTATAAAAATGGAGCATACAGGGGTTGGTGAAAATAGCATCAATCTTTGGTTTTATATATCACCTCGATAAATCCGATATCAATGAAAGTAAAAGTCGAAGGAAAAGGAAAAATCACACTGCCTGATGATAGCAATGTAAACACACTGATAAAAGAACTCGGTCATCACATAGATTCAGTGATAGTCCTCAATGATGGCGAACCTGTACCAGATGATTCTAAAATCAAAGAAAACGAGGATTACAAAGTTATTTCTGTTGTTTCTGGTGGATAGGTTCTCTTTTATACAGTGTGATCACCGACATGATATTTTCATGGAATTGTGGCATCATTTCAAAAACTAGCAGTAACAAGACGATCAATAAGATAACAGAACCTGTTTTAGCTATTTCATTATGAGCTAAGTCGAAAGAAACAATACCTTCGTTCGTTAGGTATATAACCATCGCATTTCTGAATATGTTTGCGAGATATATCGTAGGGAGAACCAGCAGCATACTCTTTATTTTAACGATCCTTTCTGCTTTAGTAACGTAAAGCAGTGCTCCCGCGGCAGCTAAAGTTTGTAGAGCTGTACAGGCTAGAATTATGTTGATACCGCTGCCCTCGATCGGGACATAAATTATTTCATGGTTTACTCTATAGAAAAGAGGATTTCCTGCATACTCTACCGCACCAGCATTTAAGCTGTATCCCATCAGATCAGTCATCCAGGTTGTTTGTTCCGCAACTAACCTGATCAAGAACCCGGATATCGCAGGTATCCTTTGTATTCCAAAATATATCAAAGATGCTATGGATATACTGCCTGCTAAAAATTTCATCACTTCTGGATCTTCGTTCCACTTTTTAGAAAGATATTCGTGGTATGCGAAGTAAACAAATAAAGGTAGTGCTAAAAATGATAAACTGGCGTTTACGTAATCGTTGATATAGATGTAATATGGTACTTCACCTACCCAAAATATTCCGATAAGTGAGAAACCGATCATCCTAAATTTATGAAAATGAAATTTGAATATATAACCTATGAGTAAGGTTACGATACCTATCCACAGAAATACATCAAAAATTTCGAGCAAAGCTATCTCCTCTTTTCAGATTTGTAAAGAAAATATCAGATAGTTAAATATATTGGTTGTTTTGTGAAGAATATTTAAACGTATAATATTTACACCAGAGTTTATGGAAAAGGTATAAATATTAGATACCTTTGTAGAATTTTAACGAGCAACATGACGGCCATAGTGGTGGGGACACACCCGGTCTCATCCCGAACCCGGAAGTTAAGCCCACCCACGTCCTCTGTGGTACTATGGTGCGCGAGCCCATGGGAAGCTTAGGTCCGATAGTGGACCCCTGGAACGGTGGCTTAGGTTAGGAGCCTTGTTCCCTTCGGGGAAGAAGGTAAACCTAACTGTTTGAAGGCTATTTCCGCTCCCTGGCCCGCTGTCAGTTGCTCACTTTTACTTTCCTTATTTTT
>JBKHIX010000130.1:0-4371 GCA_046538435.1 Thermoplasmata archaeon
ATGCAGGCGCCGGGATTCGAACCCGGCCAATGAGCTTGGAAGGCTCAGATCCTAGCCAGACTAGATCACGCCTGCTTTATGAAACGTATTAGGTCTTAAATAAAGGGTCATATTAACCTTTTTTGCTCAATTTTTTCATCCATTTTCTTAATTATAAATCATTCGCACTTCCGATAAACTTTTATGGTTAGATATTTATTCCTATGTCGGACGTGAAGTTGTATGATCGGAGATTTCATAAAAAAAAGGACTCATAAACATAAGAAGAAGAAAAAGAAAAAGGGGTCTGAGTTAGATTCTGAAGAATACATCGATCTTACTGAGATGGTTAGAGAGGATGAAGGTCAAGGTGAAGCTGAAACTTATATCAAGATAGCTGAAATTCATCGATATGAGGATGTGAGAGAAGTTACAGAGGAAGTCTATAATGGAAACATCTTAGTTATAGATACTGAAGATATCGCTGGAAACGAAGAGGCGTTAAGAAGAGTTCACAATGAACTTAAAGCAATCGCAGGTGATGTATCTGGTGATATCGCTGCTATCGGACAGCATTATGTGGCTATAACTCCAGCTGGAATCGCTATAGATAGGAATAAAATCAAACCATTTTAGATCTTTATATCTATCTTAATACTCTGGAAAGAATTCCTCCAACAAAACCCTGGGAACAGAGTTGAACATATGTGCCTATCTTTCTTTTAAATAATATGTTTTAAACTATGGCCTAAAAAGCCTTAATAAAAACAAAAGTATGTCAGACAGAAAAACATTAAAAGTATACAATAAAAACTCAATTTTTCCTAAAACCCTCACCAGTAGTATCTATTATATACGGTGTTCCACCCCTTCTTTCTATCACATCAGCAACCTTGTCAGGTTCATCAGTAACAGCAACCATAGAACCTCCACCTCCAGCGCCAGTCAGCTTAGCACCATATGAATATTTTCTAGCACCTTTCACCAATCTTTCTAATTTAGGATGACTGACGCCTAATATTGTCAACAACTCATGATTTTTATCCATCAGTTCTCCAATCTTCTTGAGATCCTCATCCGCTAACGCTCTAGAAGCATCAACTACTAACTTCCCTATCTCTCTAACAATCTGTTTAGCAAAATTATTATCCATATAAAATCTTCTGACCTTTTCAACCAAAGGCCCTGTTCTAGCGTGAACACCCGTATCACCCACCACCATCTGCATTTCCGGTATATCTCGGTGATGAATGTTCCATTCATTACTTTCCTTTCTAATAGACCACAAAAAATCTTCTTCCTTATCATTGGATAACATCACAGCACTGCCATGAGTGGAAGTAGAAGTGTCTATCGGACTGGCACTACCCTGGACGTCCCATTCAACATAGAAAGATTCCTTTGCTAACATCTCTTCTTCAATATCACCAGAAATATCGTGTAAAGAAGCAAGAGTTGCCACTGTCACTGCAGCTGAAGATCCCATTCCTGCACCACTAGGAACTTCACTCTCCGTTACGATCTCTAAAGGTTTATCTATGTCGACATAATCCATAGACTTCAAAATATAGCTATGATAATCCATATTAATAGGATAACCGTTGACCGTAGTTTCATTTTCTGCATCTGAAATTGTGCACGTAGTCCTTTTATCAACGGCAATCGCTATCGCTGGTTCTCCGTAAACAACAGCATGCTCTCCGAATAGTATTATCTTTCCTGGTGCTGAATAACTGACTTTCACAGATATTAAAATAAGATATAATACTTATAGGTTAGTGTTTCAAAGATAACTAAACTCCGTAGCCATAGCTCTTAATCTCTTCACCCTTTCTTCGACAGGTGGATGTGTTGAGAATAACTTCACAAACGTACCGCCCTTAAAAGGGTTGACTATAAAAAGAGATGCTGTAGTCGTACTGTTACTCTTTATCGGATTTCTCCTATTTTCAGAATGTAACTTCTCCAATGCATCGGCTAAGGCGTTTGGATTTTTTGATATCTTAGCACCTTCTTCATCAGCCAGATATTCTCTCTTCCTAGATATGGCTAACCTTATTATTAGTGCTCCAATAGGTGCAAAGATCATGGCTAGTAATAATACAGGATGAATCCTTCTTCTACTGAAGAACATCTGAAACCAGACCAACCGGGCCATTATAGTGATTGCTCCAGCTAATGTAGCTGCTATGCTCATTACAAGCATATCTCTGTCTTTTATGTGTGCTATTTCATGAGATATAACACCTTTCAATTCCTCATCATCTAAAGTTCTCAAGATACCTCTTGTAGCTGCTACCACAGCATTGTTTTCATTTCTACCAGTGGCAAATGCATTAGGTGTGTCAGTTGGAACTATGGCAACTTTTGGCATCTTTATATCGGCTTCATAAGCGACTTCCTTAACGATATTGAACAGCCTAGGATTATCGCTTTCCTCGATGATCTCAGCTCTGTGTGATTTTAAAATTATTTTGTCACTGTAAAAATACGTAACTAGATTCAGTGCTACTGCTATTCCTAAAAATATTAGTGTCCCAAAGATAGGACTTGCAAACATAAATCCACCGATCAAGTATCCGATACCAATGAACAGGATTACCATGAATCCAAACAAACCTGTAGTCTTTGCTACATATCCCATAGTACCTGTTATTTCAGCTTAACTCCTATATAAACGTTTTGTTGTATTCTCCAAAAAACATTTTATCATATAAAGCAATCATCGTCTGTGAACCCAGAAACAAAAACTAGGAGATTCCTTTCCAGAATCTTAAGGGACTACTATTCATCAAAAAAGATCGATATGCCCTATAGATTCACAAAGAGAGAATTCGCTTTTATCTATATGGGCGCTCAAGGGATGCACCGTCCCGTGGCATTTAATAAAAAGACAAAAGCTAGAAAATTTCTAAAAGAAAAATCTCCTCTTCATTCCTACTATTCAACAGCCTATTATTCTAATCCAGAGGCACCAATGGCTGAAAAGGAATGGCTCGGTGCAGACTTAATATTCGACCTAGATGCGGATCATCTCCCAGGTGGTAATCTGCTAACATATCCAGAGCAACTTAACGAGGTCAAAAAGAAAACAAAACTTCTCATCCATGATTTCTTAATTGGTGATTTTGGGTTCAAGAAAGAAGACCTAGACATATACTTTTCAGGACATAGAGGTTATCACATTCACATCAGAAACAACAAAGTCTTAAATCTCTCGAGCGAATCTAGGAGAGAGATCGTAGATTATATCACTGGTATAGGCCTTGATATCGACGCTATTCTCCCTTACGAGACCATAAAACTAGGGTCATTTAAAGAACACATTCAGACAGCTAAAGTTCCCTCTCTTCCTGATGAAGACTCCGGAGGATGGATGAAAAGAACACGAAAATTGACCATAGAATTACTGAAAAGATGGAGCAGAATGGATAAAGAAGATGTTAAAGAAGAGATGGAAGAAAAACACGGCATCGGTAAGAAAACTGCTGAAGGTCTGTACAACAATTTCTTTGAAGAGGAGAAATGGAAAAAAATCATAGAAGATGGAGTTCTAGATGTTTTCTCCGAGGACCAGAGGATGGTAAACGTCTCTTCGTTTGAAAAAATCATCAAAGGTATTTTAGAAGAAGAGAATGTACAGGAGATAGGTTCTGAGATAATAGGCAGTACAGATGAACCTGTTACAGGAGATACGAAAAGATTGATCCGGTTACCACAATCAATCCACGGAGGATCGTTTTTGAAAGTAACATCTGTAGAAATTGATAAGATCGATGAATTTTATCCTTTAAGTGAAGGTATTATAGACTTCCTAGGTGAGAAAGAATACGTAATAAAATTTGATAAAATACCCAGACTTGACGAGATTAAAATAGGTGAAAAAACATTCGACATCCAGGAAAAGATAACTGTACCTGAATATGCAGCTTCATTTTTAGTTTCAAAGTTCAAGGCGAAACTCCTATAAAGGAAAATCACATTATTCATTTCACTTTATGAGTGAAAATAAAAAAAGTGATGTTGACAGAAATTCTTCTGAGTTGAAAAAAAGATTAAAAGAATTAGAAAATAAAGTAGAGAAACCTACACAGATCACAAGGATAAAACGGTTAGAAAAACTCCAAGATAAACTAGAAGGAATGCACAAACTTAATAGACTCAAAAGACTTGAAAAAATAGCGTTGATACCTCAGACCATAATATTTATTTTTCTGTTCTTTTTAGGCATATACCTCAATGGAGGGTCTTTAGAACCACTTTATATCCCTATTTATCATTCACTGATAATTTTAGGTGTTTGGATCATAATTCTCTCAATAGAATTTTTAATTTTTAGATTGCTAGAGATCAGATACGGTAAAAGTAAAAGTTCAAATTTTTTGTTGGCTA
>JBKHIX010000031.1:0-19456 GCA_046538435.1 Thermoplasmata archaeon
GAATAAAGGAACTGGGATTTTTCGTATCTATTCTTTATAATTCAATTTCTAATCCCATAAATCTTTAATAAGCATTTATCAGTTTACTTACTAGAGAAACTCATGTCTGACCAAACAGTTCTAACAGTAAAGGAAGCCCCACAGGACGATATCGGTAGGAATAGGGCAAGGATAGGCCCAAGAACTCGTATGGAATTAAATGTCGAAGTGGGGGATGTCATAAAGATTTCAGGTGACCAGGAAACTGTTGCAAAAGTATTCCGTCTGTCATCAAAAGATGAAGGTATGGGTATAATCCGTATTGACGGACTAGTAAGAAAAAATGCGAAGGTTTCTATCGGTGACAAAGTAGAAGTTAAAAAGGTATCCGTCGAACCTGCTGAAAAAGTGGTCATCGCCCCTGTCATAGAAGAGGGAAATCGTTTGAGGTTCGGCGATGGTATTGATTCTTATGTCAAAAAAAGGTTGGTAAATAGACCAATATTAGCTGGAGATGCAATAGTCGTTCCCGGTATAGCTTTGATGGGAGGAAGTGTGCCCTTCATGGTTATCTCAACTAATCCTTTAGAGCCGGTAGTAATAACAAATGATACGAGTATAATTGTAAAAGAAGAACCGGTCAGTGAGAGTGATATGGTCGCCACCACAAGAGTTACTTACGAGGATGTGGGAGGTTTAGAAGAAGAATTAAAGCGAGTAAGAGAGATGATAGAACTTCCCCTTAAACACCCTAAATTATTCGACAGATTGGGTATCGAACCTCCGAAGGGCGTACTGCTGCATGGTCCACCTGGAACCGGTAAAACCTGGATAGCTAAGGCCGTGGCTAACGAATCGGGTGCCAATTTCTTCTCAGTTCAAGGCCCAGAGATCATGTCCAAATATTATGGCCAGAGTGAGGAAAAACTGAGAGAAAAATTCGAAGAGGCTAAAGACCAATCTCCTTCAATAATATTTATCGATGAACTAGATTCGATAGCTCCAAAAAGAGATGAAGTTAAAGGAGAGGTAGAAAGACGAGTAGTCGCTCAATTATTAACGTTAATGGATGGTTTAACCAATCGTGGAGAGACCATTGTTATCGCTGCTACTAACAGAGTGGATGCTATAGATCCAGCTCTAAGGCGGCCAGGAAGATTTGATAGAGAGATCGACATCGGACTTCCCGATAGGGATGGGAGGAAGGAAATCCTTCAAATACACACTAGAGGCATGCCAGTTTCCGATGATGTAGACTTAGAAAGATTGGCTGAGATGACCCATGGATTTGCGGGAGCTGACCTAGAATCATTGGCTAAAGAAGCAGCGATGAGAGCTCTACGAAGATATTTACCCGAAATAGATTTAGATCAACCGATACCTGGAGAAATCCTGGAGAAGATGGAAGTTAGAAAAGAAGATTTCCTAGATGCTATCAGAGAGATTGAACCGAGCAGTTTGAGAGAAGTACTTGTCGAGATACCAAAAGTATCATGGGATGATGTTGGTGGTCTAGAAGATATAAAAGAGAAACTGCATGATGCTGTAGACAGACCTATTTCAGATCCACAATCCTTCATTGATAAAGGCATATCTCCCCCAAAAGGAATACTGCTTTATGGACCACCTGGAACAGGAAAGACATTACTTGCTAAAGCTGTAGCTAATGAAAGCAACGCTAATTTTATATCAATTAAAGGTCCAGAAATACTTTCAAAATGGCTGGGAGAAAGTGAAAAAGCTATCAGAGAAGTCTTCAAGAAAGCTAAACAGGCAGCACCTACCGTGGTGTTCTTGGACGAAATCGATGCAATAGCAGGAGAACGAGGTAACCGTGGTCGAGATGGCGTTACGGACAGAGTAGTAAATCAACTCCTTACAAGCTTAGATGGAATAGAAGATACTACCAATATAATAGTTTTAGCAGCTACGAACCGACCTGACAGGATCGATACTGCGTTACTCAGAGCTGGTAGATTCGATCATAGACTTTCAGTTTCTATACCTACGGAAGATGCACGAAGAGAAATATTCAAAGTTCACACTCAATACATGCCTTTAGATGATGATATCGATATAGAATATCTTGTCAGACAAACGGATTCATACGTAGGAGCGGATATCGAGTCTCTCTGTCGTGAAGCTGGTCTTTTAGCTATCAAGGAAGATACCAAAAAAGTGAAAATGAAACATTTCAAAAAAGCCCTGGATAAGATCAAACCATCTATAGATGAGGAGGTAATAGATATGTACGAAGAGATCGAAAAAGAGATGGAAAAAAGCGTTCGCAAGAAGAAAGATTATAATGGGGTTGGTCTATACCGTTAATAGAATTAATTAATCGAATTTAAAATTGGAGGCATAATATGAGGATGTTTGTAACCGAAATGCGTGGAAAAACCGTAATGACTAACGACGGTCAAATATTGGGTATGATCGACAACTTTGTAGTGAACACCGATACTGGAAATATTAAACATGTTCTGGTTTCACCCGCAGAAGATATAGAACCACAGCTGTTCACAACGGATGCAGAAAATAGGCTTGTGCTTCCATTTAAAGGAATGAAAGCTGTAAGAGACGTCGTTGTGATGGAAAATATCAGTATGGATTAAAAATCCACCAACAATTTAAACTAAATTAATCGATCTTCACTCAACTTATGATTTAGAAACTGATATATTATCAGTCTAGATACAATTAAGAGTTTAATTTTACAGGATCAGATGCTTTTAGGTGAATAATATGGATATAACATGGTTTGGTCATTCAGCTTTCATGCTTGATGATGGAGTAAAAGTGATGATAGACCCTTTTATAGATGACAACCCAAAATGCCCAGTAGCTTCTGATGAATTGAACCCAGATATAATAGCTATTACTCATGGACATGCAGACCATATAGGGAATGCGCAATCGATAGCTAAGAGAACAGAGGCGGACCTGATAGCTATCCATGAAATCGCTAAGTTTTTTGAAGACAAAGGTCTAGAATCTGAAGGTATGAATAAAGGCGGTACTATTACCAAACATGGCAGAAAATTCACGATGACTCATGCACTCCATTCATCAGGAATCGAAAATTCTTCAGAGTTATTGCAGTGCGGTGATCCTGCGGGATATATTATAGATATGGAATACATAATATATCATGCTGGAGATACCTGCCTATTCTCCGATATGAGATGTATGGGAGAGATGTACGAACCTCAGATAGCTATTTTACCTGTTGGTGACAGGTATACAATGGATATAGAACAAGCAGTTAAAGCTGTGGAATGGATCAATCCAGATATTGCTATACCGATGCATTTTGGAACATTTCCAATCCTCGAACAAGACGCTTTAGAATTTAAAAGGATTGTAGAGGAAAAAACTAATTCAAAGGTTGTTATTTTTGAATCAGGAGAAACTAAAGAGATAAAATTATGAATGAAAAAGTAAAGAATAGACTGTGCAAAATAGGTATTAGGGCAACAAAAATTCTTGGACAAAATTTTCTTAATGATGATTCTATAGCAGAAAAAATCGTTAAATTTGCTGAAATATCATCCGATGAAATTATACTTGAAATCGGTCCTGGATTAGGGGTATTAACGGATTTCATAGTAAAAAAGGCAAAAAAAACAATCCTTGTAGAAAAGGACGAAGCTATAGTAGGTTACCTGAAAGGTAGATATTCAGACAAAAACCTAGAAATAATCCATGAAGATGTACTTGAAATAGATTTACCTAATTTCGATAAAGTAATCTCAAATCTCCCTTTTAACATATCTTCCCCTATCACGTTCAAACTCCTTGAGAAGGAATTTAAATTGGGTATTTTGACCTACCAAAAAGAATATGCTGACAGGATGTGTGCAGAGGTAGGAGAGGACGATTATTCTAGACTATCTGTAATGGTGTCTACTTTTGCAGATATTGAAAGGTTATTCACGATATCAAAGAACAGTTTTTATCCTCCGCCTAAAGTGGATGCAGCAGTATTAAAATTGATACCTCGTGAACCTAATTTCGATTTAAAATATCCTGAAGCTTTTGCAGATGTGGTAAGAGAACTTTTCAATTACAGAAGGAAAACCATCAGAAATGGATTAAGAAACGGTTTCGATATAAGTGTAAAAGCAGAAGATATACCCGATGGTAGGAAAAGGGCGGAAAAACTTACCCCTGAGATGATGTCAGAATTAACTACGTATCTGGTAGAAAATGATTTTATCAGCGATTAATTTCGGACATCTTAAATAACAAAAAATACTTTTTCACAGTTCTGTCCCACATTGTGGACAGTAATTATCGTCTTCACTCACCTCAGAATCACAGTTAGGGCATAGAGATATTTCCTCTAATTCAGTACCACATTTGGAGCAGAATTTATCTCCCAGACCCCCCGTATAACCACAAGAGGGGCATTTTAGTACCTGCTTCCGACCTTCAGTAGTTTTTTTGTCTTTTTCTGACTGTTGGCTTTTCTCTTCAATTTCTGTAAGCTCGGGCTTTTCTTTTTTGATCTTCTCTTTTTCTTCACCCTTCTCTTTCTTATCAATTTTCTGACCTGCTAATAATCCTGATTCTTTACCATCGATAGCCTTTTTACATTTTACAGAATATTTCAGAGCTTCAGTATATGACCCTTCATCGAAGTATCTTTCAGCTAATTTAAGATAATTCTGGGCATCCTCATTTTCCTTCGCACCATCTATTTTTTCTCTGATGATATCAAGTTCAAATTTGGATTCCAAATAATTTTCTGGCAGTGATTGTAATCTCTCTTGCTGCTTTTTCATCTTTTTGGCTCTTTCGCTCATCTTTTCCTTTTCATCAAGATCCATATCTTTCAATTCGTCGATAGAATAAGCTTCCTTCTTCTTTAGGTCTTTTTCGTTCTCATCCTTTTTATTTTCACTCTTATTTGTAGGATTCATTTTATTCTGCTCCAATTTATTTTTAGCTTCCCTGGCTAGATTTTTAGCTTTAACATAATTCTCTCTCTTTATCTGCAATTCAGCATTTTCTAACATTTTAGAAGCTTCTTCAGTCTTATAGCCTTTTCTTTTTAAGATTTTAGCTATATTTTGAGCATTTTTTACCTTATTATACGCATCATCTTCAGAATTCATCCCTTTAGATTTTTTCACGTTCCTTATCCTATCCGATTTCGTCTTTTCAAGATAATAAAGTATAGAGGCTGATATACCAACCATCAAAGCAACAGCAATCAGTACCAACAGGATAGGTTCCATAGATATATAAACTTGCGATTTTAATTTAACCTTTTCGGACCTAAAATAATTCTTACTACTTTTCCATAAAATTAGTACTTGGGAGAAAATTATATAAAAAGGTCCTATATCACAGATTTAAATGCAGGAATTGATTGGAATATTGGTGGCTTTCATAATCTTAGCCACATTGATTTTTAACAAAATTGATTTCGGAAAATCGATATTGATAGCTGTAGGAGTGCTTTTACTGATAGCTAATCCCTCATTAGAAGGTTTAAGATGGATTTATGAAATTGCTCTATCCTACGATACCATAAGTCTAGTAGCTATTATTATATCTATAAGTTATCTTGGCTTTCTTTACAAAGATACTAATCAGGTTTACCGTATGATAAGAGAACTGAGAGGCATATTTTCTGACAGAAGATTCGTTATCGCTTCTATACCCGCTATCTTCGGTCTTATGCCTATGCCTGGTGGGGCACTTGTATCTGCACCTTTAATAGATGATGAAGGGGATGTTCTGGGTGCTAACGGTGTTATTAAAACAGTAACAAACTGGTGGTTTAGACATATATGGTTTCCGATCTACGTATTAGCTCCAGGACTTGTAATCGCTGCTGCTCTTGTAAAGGATATTTCTGTATATGATATAGCAATCTACAATTCTCCTATATTTGTTGTGCAGATTTTAGTCGGTATCTATTGGCTTAAAAAGAACATAAAATTTTCAGAATCTAAAGAAGATGGATTCAGTAGTTCCATAGTTATATGGGAATTCATGCCGATCATAATAGCCTTATCTCTTAATCTAATACCGACAATAATAAATAAAACCGGATTTGCAAAAATACCTGTAGTTCCTTTCTATATCTCGATATTTCTAGCTATTTTATTCATACTGATCCAGAATCGGAATAGATACAGTTTAAAAAAGATGCCTTCTGTTCTAAAGGAAGGGTTCTCATTTGATCTACTTTTAGCCGCTTTCGGAATAATGACTTTTAAAGGTCTTATAGAAAGAACAGCAGCCCTAGGGCCAGCAGTGAACACACTTCAAAATCACATACCTCTATTATTGGTTGTAGTCCTAGTAGCTGTTGCTATAGGGATGATATTTGGACATCTACCCAGTTCAATCGGTGTGGGTTTCTCTATCCTGATCCCTATGTTACCAGTGGTAAGTATAAGAACGGTTGGACTAACTTATCTTTTTATATTCCTGGGATACCTCGTTTCTCCTATACATCTATGTATTATACTAACGGTTGAATACTTCAATACAAGTTTAAAGAAATTTTATAAGGAAATAAAGGTCCCTTTTGTGATTTTAGTGATTGCCACGATAATATGGTTACTCGTATCCGGTGCTTTCCTTGCATTCTAAAATAAGTAAATAAAAGAAATGGTTTTACTCTTCCTGCTTCTCTTTGATTTTCTCTGTGAGAAGTGGCACTATCTCGTGTAGATCACCAACGATTCCAAAGTCAGCCATATCAAATATTGGTGCGTCTGGGTCCTTATTTATCGCTATTATTGTATCTGAACCTCTTATACCAACTCTGTGCTGTATAGCACCAGAAACACCGCACACTACGTACAGATTCGGCGATATAGTCTTCCCACTTTGCCCTACCTGGTGAGATTTAGGCATGATGTCCTCTTCCACAATCGGCCGGCTGCACCCAACTGTACCACCAAGTACTTCAGATAACTGCTGTAGTACTCCGAAATTATTTTCTCCACCAACACCACGGCCACCGCTTACGACGATGTCGGCTTCTTCAACTGAGATCTCACCTGTATCTTCAGGTTCTAATATTTCAAGTACTTCGGTGCTTATTGAATCAGGATCAACTTTCACAGATTCTTCAATAACTTCACATTCTCTGTCATAATCCGGTTCGATGGGATGCATCACGTGAGGTCTAACCGTCGCCATCTGAGGTCTAGTGTTAGGACAGATGATGTCTGCCATGACATTACCACCGAAGGCTGGACGTGTCTGTAATAGATACTGTTCACCTTCATGCATGGTTATAGATAAACCTGTACAATCTGCTGTTAAACCAAGACCCATGTGTCCTGCGACTGATGGTGCTAGATCTCTTCCAAGGTGTGTTGCACCATAGATGAATATATTCGGCTTGTATTTTGCTATCAGAGTTGTTAATGCTGTAGTGTAAGCTTCCGTACTGTAATTCTCGAAGACTTCTTCATCCACCACATAGACTTTATCAGCACCGTAAGCAGCCAATTCTTCAACTAAGTGATCAATATCATTTCCGACCAACACAGCACACAATTCTTCATCTATCTCTTCAGCCAATCCTCTTCCTTTTCCGAGGAGCTGTGGTCCTGTTGGTTTCAATTTACCTTCATGCTGCTCAGCAAAGACCCAAACACCTTCGTATTCAGAAAAGTTATCAGTCTTTTGAGCTTTCAAAACAGGTTCGACAGCATCGACTGGGCAAGCAGTCACACAAGCACTGCAGGATATACATTTATCTTCTTCAAGTTTTGCTACACCATCTTCCATGTACAATGCATCTACTGGACAGACTTTGACACATTTTTCACATCCGGTACAATGTTCTTCATCTATCTCTATCATAGCAATCCCTCCTCATCCATGTAATCAACTAACTTTTGAACTACAGTCTCTGGTTCATCATCAATCTTTATACCTTCTCCTTTTGGTGGTGGTGAATACGTCTTTATAACTACGCTCTCAGAACCTTCAAGACCGAATTCTTCTTCATCACCTTCAATATCTTCAAAAGTCCATTCCTCAGTAGGTTTCTTTTTAGCCTTCATGATATCTCTGACATTGGGTATCTTCGGCTCGAATCCGGGTGCGGGCATACAAGCTAAAAGCGCAGGTAATTCAGACTTTATCATAACATGTCCTTCATCTGTTTCTTTCTTACATACTATATACTTTTCATCCTTGTTTATCTCTTCTATATCCGCTACAAAAGTCAATTGAGGAATACCTCTTTGTGCCGCGACTTCAGGACCTACTTGCGCAGTGTTTCCATCTGAAGCCTCTTGTCCTGCAAAGATAACGTCTACACCACCAAGCTCCTTGATAGCTTTACCTAGTGTGACTGCAGTAGCCCACGTATCTGCACCTGCAAAAACTTTATCGGTAAGAAGTATAGCTTTATCGGCTCCGATTGCTAAACATTTATTCAGAGCTTCTTTTGCCTGCGGAGGACCCATGGTGATTGCAACGATTTCCACGTCCTCGTCCATCTTCTCTTTCCAATCTACTGCTACATTTAATGCGAACTCATCGAAGGCGTTCAGTACGGAAGGCACACCTTCTCTGATGATGGTACCTGTTTCCTCATCAACTTCTACTTCTGTCGTATCAGGAACCTGTTTGACTAATACTATGAATCTCACTTGATCACCAAGTGTTTATTTTACTTATATGGGATGTAATCTTTTCCAAGTGTTTCTCTTCCGATTACGATCTTTTGGATATTAGCTCCGCCTTCTGCACCTACACAGTAAGACATGACGCCTCTCCATGCAGTCTCGAATATGTACTCAGAGCTGTATCCTGCTGCACCTAACCAGTGCATAGCGTCGTCAGCTGTATCCTTGGCAAGATGTGGTACCTTGTACTTGATCATGGATATCCATTTTGCTATCTCTGTTGGAGTATATGTTGTTGCTTTACCAGTTCTTTCTTTCCATCCTTCTTCATCATATCTAGTATCAGCCATATCAGCTACTTTCTTTACCATAAGTCTGCTAGCTTCCATCTCCGTGTATCTTTCTACAAATGGGAACTGTATACCTTCATATTTGGCTAAAGGTTTACCGAATGTTTCTCTTTCTTTTATATAATCTGCACCCTCTTCCAATACTCTTCTTGTTACACCAACAGAGCTGGCACCGATCAATATCCTTGCAAGATCGAAACCTTCCATTGTATGATAGAATCCTTTTCCTTTTTCTCCCAACATGTATTCTTCAGGAACTCTAACGTCTTCCATTATAAAGCCAGAAGTTGATAATGATCCTCTTCCTGCATCGTCATAGGGCTCCTGTGGTTCCAATCCATCTGCATCTATCGGTACGAAGAATGCGGTCATATTTTTGTGAGGTGCTTCATCTATCTTTGGGCCTGTTCTTACGTTGACCCAGTATCCTCCACCCATCTGTTGGCATTCTTCAACACCACTGATGAATGTCTTTTCACCGTTCAATACCCATTCATCACCATCTTTTTCAGCAGTTGATTCAAAACCTGCAACGTCCGAACCTCCACCGGGTTCTGTAGTAGCGATGCCTATAAATGTGTCACCCTGGATAGCCGGTTTCACATATTTTTCTCTAACTTCTTCATTTGCATGACGATTGATAGTGAATCCCCAACCAGTCTCAACAGCCATGAAACCTGCCGCTGTAGCTATGCTTGGATCGATATAACCTATTTCTTCAGCTATAACTATCTGATCAATCCAAGTCAGGCCCATTCCTCCCTGCTCTTCAGGAACCGGACCCATGATTACTCCTAGATCTGCCAATCCTTCCACGATATCCTGTGGGAAAGGATAGCCTTCTCTATTCATTTTGATTACTCTTTCTAAAGGCAGATTTCTTTCTGCCCAGTCATTGATACTCTCTTTGAAAAGTTTCTGTTCTTCAGTTAAATCTCTATCATCTGAAAGGTTAGTCCTTGCCATTTTATCCACCTATTATATTAAAGCTTATGAATTCGAAATTATCACCAATATTAGAAGTTTTGCATCGACAGGCGTCTAAAAAGATGATAAATGATTTATTTAAGAGCATAAATGGTTATTGTAGGGCATATATGAAAGACATAAGCAGGGTCAAGAGAAGTAAAAAGAGAGCTGAAGAGCACTACGATAAGATAAGTGGATATTATGATTATCTAGAAGGTTTATTCGAAAAGAAATACAGAGATCATGCTTTATCCATGTTGAATATTGAAAGGAAGGATAAGGTCCTGGAGATAGGTCCTGGAACTGGTCATGCTTTGAAAAGAATTTCTGAAACTACGGGATCTGAAGGTTATGTCTGTGGTATAGATATATCTCGAGAGATGCTGCTTATCAGTAAAAGTAGATTAAAAAATAATGATTTATTTCAAAATTCATCTCTGATCCAAGGAGATGGGAGTAATCTACCAATTAAGGATAACTTTTTAGACCATTGTTTCTTGAGTTTTACACTGGAGTTGTTCGATACTCCTGATATTGAAAAGGCTCTTTCCGAGATAAAAAGAGTTTTGAAAGATGATGGTAAAGTAAGTATTGTTAGTCTTGCAAAGAAAGAAAATATTACTGTAAAAATTTATGAATCCTTTCACAAACTATTCCCTAATGCAATAGATTGTAGGCCTATACCAGTATCTAAATTTCTTGAAGAAAATGGATTTGAAATCAAATTTTCAGACACTGATAATATGATGGGACTACCAATTAAAATAGTTATAGGAAAAAAGTGATCAAGATTTGCATTCGACCTCACATCCCTCACAGTCACCTTCACAGGGTTCGATATGCACCTGAATTTCTGAATCAATCTTTAAGTTTTTACTCAATGCATCTTTAAGATTCTCTTCGAAATCAGTCCCGTCGTGATGGGCCTTTTCAACAGTTTCGTCCTGAGGTACCAATATATGCATTGAAATCAATATCTTGTTTTTACTTTCAGACACTTTGATCTTATGAGCCTCCTTGATTTGCTCATGGGAAGTGATTGTTTCATCGATTATTCTTTTTATCTCACTTTCTGGAGGTGACCATGGATCAAGATGTACTTCAACAGATGCTTCAAATTTATCCTCTAAAGTTTCCTGTAATTTATGAGATATTTCATGAGCTTTCCTGATAACACCGGGTTCTGAAGTCATATGTAGTGATATGGCTTTATCCCTTCCATAATCGTGTACCTTTATGTCATGCACATCTTGTACTCCATCAAGTTCGCTGCTCGTCCTCCTAATCTTTTCAACCAACTCATCGGTAGGTGCAGTTCCCAATAATTTGTAGGTAGACTTTTTTACATAATTTATTCCAATATAACCAAGTAAAATTGATATTCCTATCCCTGCTATTGGGTCCAAAAATGGAAAACCAAGATGGGTGGCATAAATAGATGCCAATACTAAGACCGTTGTCAATGCATCGCTTCTGTGATGCCAGGCATCTGCCTTTAACGAACCCGAATCCAATTTTTTTCCAATGATATAACTCGCTTCTGCCATGATTTCTTTAATTAAGGCTGTTATACCAACTATCACGTAAAATATAAAACTCATTTTGATCGGTTTTGTCTCTCCAACAAGTGCCATCGCCCCATCAGTTAAAAATTTCAAAGCAGCTATAAGAAGCATCAAGCCTACAGCCAATAAGGCTACATGTTCAGCCCTCCCGTGACCGAATGGATGTGATTCATCGGGTGGTTTTTCAGCAATCCTAAGACCAAAATAAACAGCTAAAGAACTCGCACTGTCAGAAAAGGAGTGAAGAGAATCGGCTATAAGTGCTAAACTTCCCACACCCAGACCTATAAATCCTTTTGTACCGAATAATGCAATATTTACAATTATACTTATTAGAGCAATAAGTTTTCCAGATGATAGGTCTTTCTGCATCAGTTAGCAATAAATGTATAACAATATATTATTTACTCGTTCGTCCATAAACCATGAACATTACAGTATATTCTGGCCTTTACATCTTCTGCTTCACCTGAAAATACTGCTTCTGGAGTCTCTCCGGCAGTTAAAAATCTTCTAGCCCATTCATCTCCTCGTCTTATCTCTATCCATTCGATATAATGGTCTTCCACCATAGGATGTGGAGTTTCTCCTACTTTTACTTTTATACCTTCATCTGTTTTTTCAACCACTGGTACGTGCTTCTCTTCACCCTCGTCCTCTTTTGTCCTCTCTCTCAAAAGTTCCATAGGCTCTCCACAGCAGATCAGTTCACCTCTTCCAGTATGAACTACTTCGACAATATTCCCACAGATATTACATCTGTATATTTCCATAAAGTCAGTCATCATAGACACCTTTAGATAAATAAAAGAAGGATAGTTAAAAACTATTCTTCCATCAATTCTTCTACCTCTTCTTTACCCTCTTCCATCTCGTCTACCTGCTGTTTATCCAATCTAAGCAGCAGTGTCTGGAACTCCCCTACGTGTTCTTTCTCTTCTTTAGCAACTTCCAGTAATACCTGCTTCAAAAGTTTATCATCCGTATACTCAGCCATCTGTTCATAGAAGTTGATCGCATCTAGCTCTGCTGCCAGTGCAAAACGTAAAATCTCTCTATCTGTAAATTCTTTACTTATCTTATCCAAATCTATTGGTTCTTTTGCAAACATGCTTATCTACCCTTCGTTATTAATATCGAATTAATCATTTTTAACATTTGTGCAGTAGGTAAAAAGTAAATATGGTACTGTGAATATTTTGATCACAAGATGTACAAAGAAATAAAGATAAGACCTTGTATGAACAGTGACCTAAATAAGGTAATCGAGATCGAGAGTGAATGTTTTGAACATCCTTATCCTGAATATATCTTTAAAGAATATTTGGGAGATGATTTGTTCCTGGTTGCTGATTATGAAGGTAACGTGTTAGGATACGTAATATCCGATGTAAGGAAGAATGAAGGTGTGATCATCTCCATAGCGGTAGATCCCAGATTTCAAAGACAGGGTATTGGTAAAAGATTAATCGACAAAACTATTGAACTATTATCGACGGAATATATTGTACTAACGGTCAGAATAAATAATACATCTGCACAAAATTTCTACGAAGAGTTGGACTTCGAAAAATTTTACGTTATAAATGAGTTCTACGAAAATGACGAAGATGCCATAGTGATGGGTAAAAGGCTGCAAAAAGATGAATAAAAGTAAATATCTTAATTATATTAAAAAACTATGGGAATTTCAAAGAACAAGTACGAAGAACTCCTTGAAAAAGAAAAAAATAGGCGAAAATCAAGGATGAAGAAGTATCAATTTGGCGTTTTCATAGTTGCTATCCTTATTGGTGTCGCTTTTTTTATCAATATAGACTGGACCTATAGAATAATTTTGATTATAGTAATCGGTTTTCATGGAACAATCCTAATCTATCTAATCATAAAGAATCTTTCACTTTATTATTCTCTTACAGATGAACTAAAAATAGAAGGTGACCATATCACTAAATATAATCCAGATCAAGATAAATATAAAATCTGGATAAATATAGATGATATCGAAAATGTTTATATGAATATTGAAAAACGTCCAAACACGTTTTACATAGTTTATGAAGAAGATGGAGAAAGAAGAGCAGAAGGTTTTTACAAAGAAAGGATTCCAGAAGAAGAAAAATTCTTTAGCTTGATGGAAGAGAGAGATTTAATGAAAAACGAACGAATTTCTTTCCCAGAATTAAAAGACATCGTTACGTTCGGAGAAATAAAGGATGAATAGCTTTCTACTTTCAAAGTTATTATATTGCTTGAATCGTTAAACCTAATGATGGAAAAACAAGAGGATAGATTTCAAAAACGGTTCTGGGAAATCGATTTTATGCGCGGTATAGCCATCATAATGATGGTTACTTTTCATTCAGCTTTTAATCTATATTATTTCGATGTGATGAACATCGACATCAATTCAACTCCGTGGTGGCTGTTGGCAAGGTCCACTGCTACGATATTCATCTTTTTAGTAGGTGTGTCATTGACTTTGAGTTACGCAAAAACAGAACGCACAAAATCTAAAAAAGGTGTCTGGATAAAATATTTGCTGAGGGGTGGTAAAATATTCTCATGGGGGATTTTGATCACTACCATCACTTATATATTTCTTAACGAAGCATACGTAAGATTTGGCATTCTTCACTTAATCGGATTTTCTATCATAATTGCTGTTCCATTTATAAAATATAAATATCTCAATTTAGCTCTAGGTTCTGTCACCCTTCTAATAGGTTTCTACCTACAATCATTTAGAGTTAACACAGAATGGCTAATGTGGATAGGTTTACGACCTGTATCTTTTTACACTGTTGATTATTTTCCTTTATTTCCATGGTTCGGATTGATACTACTCGGTATATTTGCAGGTAATTTTCTCTATCCTGATCATGAAAGAAGATTTGAATTAGCCGATCTCAGTGATATAGGACCGATCAAAATTTTCTCTTTCTTAGGTAAACACTCTCTTTTGATTTATCTACTTCATCAACCCGTGATAATCATTCTGATGATCATCTTCGGAATAATAGATATATCAGTTTTCCTCTGACTCTAATCCTTCAAGATGTGATGTATCGCCATACATCAAAATACTGCTTTCTTCTCCATCGATCCCTATCAAACTAAGATTGGTCTCCTTAAGGGGAGGGGGATTCCAAAGCTCACTTAAAGGTCGTCCTTCAAAATGAGCTAGCATTATTTTACCCGCACAGCCATGTGTAATTATCAAAATTGTCTCATCCGAATTATTTTCTATGATATCATCCAGCGCCTCAATAACTCTTTCCTGAGTCTCATGATAACTCTCACCAGTTTTCGGTTCGTATTTGTCCGGTGAATTCCAAAACATGTCGTAATATTCGGGATACTTTTCCTCCACAATTTCTGCTTTCATACCTTCCCATTCCCCCATATTGATCTCTTTCAATCTTTCGTCCAGAACGATATCTATGTCATTCTTACCATCTAAAGCTATTTTTGCAGTTTTACGAGTTCTACCAAGAGGACTGCAGTATACTTTATCAATATCTATTTCCTGAAGTCTTTTACGGAGTGCTTCTGCCTGCTTTTTTCCTAGATCTGTCAACGGTGCATCTCTCCAACCCTGCAGTCTTCCTTCTAAATTCCATTGAGTTTGACCGTGTCTAGTTATGTATATTTCCATAGTCAAAGTAAGTAAAACTCTACAAATATATAAAAATTAAAGCCAAACCGGTAAGGTAATTATGTATTAAAAAAAGATAGAAAAGTGTTTGATTCACTCATTCCATTCGTTATTCTCAGTTTGATCCGGATCTTGCTGCGTCTGTTGTGGCTCTTGTTGCTGAGGTTGCTGTTCTGAAGGCGGTGGGGGATTATTGTATTGATTCTGAGGTCCCTGACCGTATCCTTGCTGCTGTTGTTGTGGTGGAGGCATATAACCAGGGAATGCGTGTTTTAAAGAACTCTTAATTTCATCCATTTTTAAATACCATAGAATCAGGATTATCACGCCTATTATTCCACCTAATACCAGGAAAATCAAGGTCAGTATCAAACCTAGTGTAGACATACCATAATTGACTTCTATCCTGGTCCCCTTATCTCCTGGAAACAGGTTTATTTCATAGGTGTTCAGTGTACTTTCACCTGTTATCGTCCTTTCCCAGCCCATCACTTCATTACCTTCGGAGGAGAGGATTGATGCTGTCTCTCGTTTTATCGATTCTGGGTCCTCGTCTGAGAATAAAGTTTTTCCTGTAATTTTTAGCCCTTCCATATAAAAAGTAAATTAATTAATATATAAAAAAGTAACGTAGATGCAGGCAGTATTTCAGCCTGCTTTCCTGTCTATGAGATCACTTCATCTGATTCTTCGTGTTTTTCTATTATCTTGTCAGCTAATGCTTCGATTTTTTCCATGTCTTCATCTGTCGCATGACCTTTTACTATCACTGGATCGATGAACTCACCGTTGAAATTAGAGAGTAGGTCCTTTATCATATCGGGCATCCTTCCGCCCCATCCATACGAGCCGATTATCGATGCAAATTTCATCTTTGGTCTCAACGCATTTGCAAGATAAGTCGCATAAACTGCCTGAGGATGTGGGCCAACCAAGACAGTTGGTGTACCTACGACCACTGTCGCTGTATCGACTAGAGCCATTGCCAATTCTCCGAGATCAGTTGTTGTTAGATTGAATGGTTTCACTTTCATTCCATTGCTTACCAAGTAATTCACAAAATGTTCAATCATCTCATCCGTACTTCCGTGCATTGATACATAGGGAACTACCACTTCGTTCTCTGCAGTATCTGATACCCATTCCCTGTAAGCATCTAGTATAAAATCTGGATCGTCATAAATAGGTCCATGGCTTGGTGCGATGATATCTATTTCATAATCCTCTAGTCTATCAAGGTGACTTTTTATCGATGTTCTAAAAGGCATCATGATCTCTGCGTAATATCGCTTCGCAGACAAGTAGACTTTTCTCTCATCTTCTACAAAAAGATCGCTGGTGGCCAGATGAGAACCAAAGAAATCGCATGTAAACAATATATTGTCTTCTTTTAAATAGCTGACTATCGTTTCTGGCCAGTGAACCCATGGCATATCCATAAATTTAATCGTTTTATCTCCTAAAGATAATTCTTCCCCATCCTCGATCACCTTAAACCTATCCTCTGGAACAGAAAGATGATCGATCAACATGCCTTTACACTTTGAGTTGGTAACCACTTGAGCTTTTGGATATTTGTCTAATACGTTAGGTATGCTGCCTGAATGATCTTGCTCTGCATGATGAGACACTAGATAATCAATTTTTTCTACCTCTAATTCTTCTAAATTTGCAAAAAGTCTTTCTGTTTTCTCTGGGTCAACGGTATCAATTAATACTGTCTTATCACTTCCTTTAACAATATATGCGTTATAACTAGTACCGTCCGGTAGAGGAATCAGCTCATCGAATAATTCTCTATCAAAATGTACTGCTCCCACTTCATATATGTCCGATTGAACTTTTCTAACAGCCATATCTAATCCACCTTCTCAAATTGATCCTTTGCTGCTCCACATACAGGACAAACCCAATCATCAGGTAATTCCTCGAAAGGTGTTTCTGGTTCTATATCTTGTGTTGGGTCTCCTTCTTCCGGATCGTAAATATAACCGCAAACTACGCATCTATATTTATCCATTTTTTCACCTCTTTACTATACGTAAATATAACGATGTATTATAGTTTTAGGTTTTCCTAACAGGTAAAAAGGAAAGAGGGAAACTTATTCTTCCTCCATATCCTCCACAAATCCCTTAGAAGCTACGATGTCATCTATTCTTAGAATCATGTTAGCCGCCTCTGCAGCTGATTTGATTGCTTGATTCTTCACTCTAAATGGTTCAATGATTCCTAGTTCTATCATACTTTTAATTTCACCTGTCTCAAGATCTATACCTTTATTTTTCAACCCTTCCTTCTCATGTGCTGTATTCAGGCTCATCAACATATCTATAGCGTCTAATCCTGCATTCTTAGCTATTGTTTTAGGTATGATAGTTATGCTGTCTGCAAAGGCTTGGATAGCTATCTGTTCTCTTCCCTTGACTGTACCTGCATAATCCTTTAATTTGTTCGATATTTCAATATCTGCAGCACCCCCTCCAGGTAATATTGCAGAATCTTCTATTGCTAAAGAAACTACTTTTAAACCATCGTTTATTGCCCTTTCGATCTCATCTACGATGTGTTCAGTTCCACCCCTTAAGAGTAAAGAAACCGCTTTGGGTTCTTTAGTTCCCTCAATAAAGGTCATATGGGATCCAGAAATTATCTTTTCATGAACTATATCTGCTGTACCTAAATCCTCTTTTGATATCCCTTTTAAATCGTTCACAATATTTGCTCCAGTCGCTTTGGATAATTTCTTTAGATCTTTCTTACTGATGCTGTCTATGGCAAAAACATCTTCCTTTGCCAAAAAGTGCTGTGCTAGGTCGCCTATATCTTTCTGTGAAAGAACCATATTGGCGCCAGTATCTTTTATCTGTTTAATCATCTTTTTCAAACTAGATTCTTCCTCATCGATAAACTGCTGTAACTGTTTTGGGCTTGTTATCTCAATAGAAGCCTTGACTTCAGTTTTCTTAACTTCTATACCCGTGTTTAATAGTGCTATCTTTGCATCCTCTACTTCCTTTGGCATTCCCTCATGTAGACGTTCTTTATCCAGTATTATCCCCTTGATCAATTCAGTTTTATCTACATTAGCTCCCACTTTTTTCTCTATCTTTATATTTTCTATATTTGCTTTATAATTTCCCTCTTCACCCTCGACAATATACTTTACAGCATTTACTGCGATTTTGGCTAAATGCTCTTTATTCACTTCTACTGATTTTCCTGTCATAGCTGTTTCAGCTATATTCAAGAGAGTTTCTTCATCCTCTATATCTATAACCATCTTCAATTCATCTAGTATCTCGGACGCTTTCTGAGAGGCTAGTCTATATCCATTTGCGATTGTAGAAGGATGTAACTTACCAAGCATATCCTCTGCATTTTTCAGCAATTCCCCAGATAATATCACAGCTGAAGTCGTCCCATCACCACATTCCTCGTCCTGTGTTTCAGCCACTTCTACCAACATCTTGGCTGCAGGATGGTCGATGTCGATCTCCTTCAATATGGTCACACCATCGTTGGTTATTACCACGTCACCAGTACTATCGACAAGCATCTTGTCCATCCCTTTTGGTCCAAGAGTTGATCTAACAGCATCTGCTATAGCTTCCGCTGCAGCAATATTTCCTTTTTGTGCATCTTCACCTCTCGATCTTCGAGTTCCCTCACTGAGTATAAATATAGGTTGACCTCCAAACATATAATCACCTGATAACCTATATTCTAATAGGGGTATATCTTTTTTATCATAAAACACACTTGAATATTAATTCTATGTTCCGAAAATTGGACAAAACATTTTACATATAGATTTTTAATTAGTAGTAAAGGTGTTAAATTGATCACTAAAGAAAAAGCCTTGAACATGATAGATGAAAATATTCAAACAGAAAACCTGAAAAAACACACTTGGGCAGTCGGTCAAATCATGAAAAGATTAGCCGAAGAATTGGATAAAGACGAGAAAAAGTGGGAAATACTTGGATTGGTCCATGACTTGGATTATGAAGAGACAAAAGATAACCCTGAAAATCATGCGTTAAAATCTGCCGAGATGGTAGAAGGGATGGTACCAGATGATGTTGTAAGAGCGATCAAATCGCATAATCATAAACACACTGGCGTTGAACCAGAAAGCGATATGGAAAATGCACTCATAGCAGCAGATGCCGTTTCGGGATTGGTCGTTGCCACAGCACTAGTAATGCCGAACAGAAGGTTGGAAGAAGCAAGACCCGAATCTGTGGAAAAAAAATTTGATGATAGTTCCTTTGCTAAAAACATCGATAGAGATAGAATTCTCTACTGTGAAAAGATAGG
>JBKHIX010000032.1:0-18642 GCA_046538435.1 Thermoplasmata archaeon
ACTCTGCTATCCTGATTATTTTATCCATGTTCTCCTCTAATTCTTCGTCTAACTTCTCTTCATCAACTTCTGGATATTCAAGCATATGGACTGATTCTGGGCCATCCTCCATGGGCAGTATTATATTCTGATACATCCGCTCACTGAGATATGGAGTGAATGGTGCCATAATTTTTGTAACTGTTTTCAATGTATCATACAATGTATTGTAGGCACTTTCTTTCTCTTCTTCAGAGCCTTCCCAGAATCGTCTTCTGCTTCTCCTAAGGTACCAGTTGCTCAGGTCATCAATGAAATCCTCAATGACCTGTGTAGCTTTGTGAACTTCAAGACCATCAAGTCCTTTCTTGACATCTCTTATCAACGTATTAGACCTGGATATAAGCCATCTATCTATCTCATGATTCAACTCATAGTCCGAAGGTATGAATTCATCTATATTCGCGTTATTTGTGAAGAAAGAAACCACATTCATCAAAGTATTCACAGCCTTACTTATCTTCTCTTGAACCAGGTTTCTGCTGAATTTCGTTGACTTCCAAACTGGAGAACTCAAGAAGTATAATCTAGCTGGATCTGCACCGAGGTCTTCCATCACTGCGTTCGGATCCACTGCATTTCCTTTGCTCTTGCTCATCTTCTCCCCATCTTCGTCTAGAACTAGACCAAGAGTCAAACAGCTTTTGTAAGCTGGTTTATCGTACAACAATGAACTTATAGCCAACAAACTATAGAACCATCCACGTGTTTGATCTAACGCCTCTGTTATGAAATCGATGGGAAAGGCTTCTTCCAATTTATCTTCATTTTCGAAAGGATAATGGAACTGTGCAAAGGGTGCACTACCGCTGTCGTACCAGCAGTCTATAACGTATTCAACACGTTCCATCTCCTCACCACAGTCTGGACATTCTAATTTAACCCTATCAACCCAGGGCTTGTGGAATTCGAAATCCTCGTCTAAAGGTTCAGTAGCCATCTCTTCTAATTCTTCTTTACTACCTACACAGTGGTTATTTCCACATTCACATTCCCATATCGGAAGTGGCGTTCCCCAGAATCTATTCCTGCTCAATGACCAGTCTTTCAACTCATCCAGGAAATTACCGAAACGTCCGTGTTTAAGATGACCAGGTTTCCAGGTAACTTCTTCATTATTATCTATCAACTTTTGTTTCTCTTCGGAAGTCCTGATGAACCAGCTCTCCAAAGCGTAATTGAGTAACGGTGAATCACATCTCCAGCAGAACATGTATCGGTGACTTATTGTACTCCTTTCGAGCAGGTCTCCTCTTTCTCTCAGATCTTCCATTATCTGTGGATCTGCATCTTTTACAAATTCACCAGAATAGGGGGTGACTTCAGAAGTAAATTTACCTGCTTCATCAACTGGATTGACTAGTTTAACACCTTCATCCTCACAAAGATTATAGTCATCCTCACCGAATGCAGGGGCTATGTGAACTATTCCAGTACCTTCTTCCAAACTTACAAAGTCGGCTGAAGTAACATAGTGACTCTCACTTTCGGAATCTACAAAATCAAATAGAGGTTCGTATTCCTTTCCTACGAGTTCATCTCCCTTCATCTTTTCAAGTATTTCATAATCTTCAAAAAGTTCATCAGCAAGTTCTTCAGCCAGATAATACTTATCTCCATCATTTTCTAGAAGTACATAATCAATATCTTCACCCACTGCTAATAACAGGTTAGATATGAGCGTCCATGGGGTAGTGGTCCATGCAACAAAATATGCATCTTCATCTTTTACTTTGAATCTTATATATATGGAAGGATCTTCAGTTTCTTTGTATCCTTGAGCGACCTCATGACTCGATAATGGAGTCCCACATCTTGGACAGTAGGGAACGACCATGTAGCCCTTCTCTAATAATCCATTTCCCCAGTGCTGTTTTAAGCTCCACCAAACACTCTCTATATAGTCATCTTCCATGGTGATGTAAGCGTCATCGTAATTGATCCAGAATCCGAGTCTTTCACTCATATCCCTCCATTCTTTTTCATATTCGAACACGCTTTCTTTACAGAGTTCGTTGAATTTCTCCAAACCATAATCCATGATCTCTTCTTTAGATTCGATACCTAGATCTTTTTCTACTTCTATCTCTACAGGTAAACCGTGTGTGTCCCATCCAGCTATGTTAGGAACGATCTGATATCCGTCCATGGTCTTGTATCGTAGAAAAACATCCTTTACAGCTCTGGTCAAGAAATGACCTATATGCGGTAATCCGTTAGCTGTAGGCGGTCCTTCAGTAAAACCAAATTTCTTATCCCTCTCTCTACTCCTTGTTCTCTCTGCGATATTATGATCTTCCCAGAACTGCATTATCTCTTTTTCCTTCTCGGGAAGGGGCGTGTTTTTATCGATCGGTTTGAACTTTTCACTGTTTTCAGTCATAATATCTGACTCCAAAAATTTTATCAAAAATATTTACAACTGGGCGGATGAGTGGATCACTCGATAATAATTATGATCTTGATGTCATAGCTTGCCCAGTTCATCGAATTTTTCAAGAGATAAGCAGTATATAAGAGTTGTTATAGTGGATAACTGAATTCCAATCATTAAAATTGGTCAAAAAACTGGCTAGACTATCATGCTTTATATCGGCAATTGTGGTACATCAGTATGTTCAATTGTGGGAAAATATTATATACAGATTTAAATCTACTTCTTTTGATATCATGAACGACGATAAACTTCAGCGTGGTGACGTTGTTAAGAACAAAAAATACGGTCACATTGTCGTAGATGAAACTTTCATAAGTCCCTCACATGGATTAAGGATCAAAGGACATACATATAAGCAGTGGAAAAGAAAAGAAATAATCGTAGATTTCTCCGAATGCGATACGTTAGATTGAACGAAACACATTTTTACCAATCATTCTTCTTTTATTTTTTCAGGTGCATCCGCTAAAGTTACTAGAGAGTCGATCTCCATAAAATGCAAGTCACCGAACAAAACTATACAGTGAAGACCTTCTCCAAAATCATATTCAAGTAGCTCATTTGGATATCCCGCTTTTATTATTGGATTGTCTGAACCAACTCTAGCTAAACCTGCGATTAACGTATCATCGCTCATCAAGCCTTCTCCGGTCCTTTCTTCTAGCTTCATCAATGCTTCGATCCCTTCATTTATAGTCATGTATTTCTCATCTTCAGAATTTATGTCAAGCAGGATCAAGGTATGAAGTCCCCTCTCCTTGTTTTCTTTAATACCTCTATACGGACTTTTCGGGTAAGTTTTATCTGAAATGAAAGGAAGAGTTATGGTCTTTCCAAATTTATAATGTTGTACACCTAAAAGTGAAGGTGCTGCAGAAAAGATAGAAGATGAATGTATTATCCTGGTAGAGACTCCTTCTTCTTCAGCTCTTAATCTAAGATCAACATGGGTGGTCGCGGCCATAGGGTCACCACCCGTCAGAAAAACCACTTTATTATCTTTAGCCTTTTTAAGAGGGACAGCTTCACTCTCCACTTCTCCTCTTTTCAATATTTCTATATCTATACCAAGTTCCTTTTCCACATCTTCCATGGTACAGCCAGCTAGTGAACTAGTGTAGAATTCAGAATAAACATGGTCTGCATCCTGAACAGCTTCTTTTCCTTTAACACTTATATCCTTCTCGTCATAGAGTCCTAAACCGATGAATATTAATTCTCCCATACAATATACCTCTTGAACATGCTTTGTTTGAAAGTTCCTAAACATGAAGGAGAAAAGGTTAGAAATAAGCTTTTGGAAAAAAATCTACTGTTTAAAGAAGCAAAGATATCGTCGGAAGATGATTCGCTTCTCATACCCGTGAAAGAGGATCCAGGGAATGAATTTGATTATCCTTTACTCGATAGAGATCTGGATATCCGTGATAAAAAGGAGACAGATTATACAGAGATCGCTGATGTTCCAGATGATTTGAAACATGATCTTCCTTCCAGCTATGAAATCATAGGTGATATAGCGGTCATAAAGGTCCGCGATCCTCTGCAATCTTACAAAAAAGAGATAGGTTCAGCGATACTTCAAGCTCATAAAAACGTAAACTCGGTTCTTGAAGATGAAGGTGTTACTGGAGAATACCGTGTGAGGAAAGTAAATAATATAGCTGGAGAGGCTAAAACCAAGACTGTCCATAAAGAATATGGTGCTGAGTTTAAAGTGGATGTGAGCAGAGCATATTTTTCTCCTAGATTGGCTACAGAAAGATGGAGAGTCGTTCAGCAAGTCAAGAAAAATGAAACGATTTTCGACATGTTCGCTGGAGTAGGGCCATACAGTATTTTGATTGCTAAAAATAAAGATGTTGAGAAGATTCATAGTGTAGACATAAACCCTGAAGCCTTCATACTACTTAAGAAGAATATTGAGAGGAACAATGTTAAAGAAAGGGTCATCCCATATCAGGGTGATGCTAGAGATTTTACTGCTAATATCAAAGTAGACAGAGTCATAATGAATTTACCTCATTCCTCTAAAGAATTTATAGACAGTGCTATTGAATCAGTAGGTGAAGAAGCTGTCATAAACTTTTATGAAATCATTGAAGAGGAAGATATAGAAAATTCCAAAAATGAGATCATCGAAAAGATAAGATCAAAAGGACACCATGCTGAGATAATGGATTCTAAAAAGGTTAGAACTTATTCAGCCACTATGGACCACATGGCATATGATATAAAAGTAGAAAAAAGTCATTCTTCATAATACATCAAGATCGTTTTTCCCCTTATCTCTACGACCTCACCGATCGTTTTATCTTCCAATATCTCAGAAGTCTCCTCTATATCTTGAATAGGGTTATTCCTTAGAACTTTAATTTTAATTATCTCTTTATCTTCTAGTATTCTGTTGATCTCTTCAACCATAGAATCGTTTATTCCTTTTTTGCCTATTCTGACTATAGCCTTTAAATCCATGCCAACATTTTTTATCTCATCTTTATCCATAATATCCAACTCTTTATCATTTAAATTTAAATCGATTTATCGTTCCGCAGTTATTACATCTGCTTACAATCATACCGTTTTTAACTCTTACCCTACAGGTTTTATCGGGAAAAAGGTAAGAATAGCACTTTTTACAGTATCTTCTTCTATATTTTGAAGGTATGGTTACATTATATCTCATACCAATTTTCCTAGCCAGCTCTACGTATCTATCAGATCGCTCATGCTCATCATCTAAAGCAGCTTTTTCCGCTTCATGGAACAGCGTCTCTATTCTCTCTAAAGCAATCTTTTTCTGTTTTCTTTTATTCATCCTCAAGTACCTCTAAAAATTCTTTTATTATTTTATAATGATCGAAGGCTAATTTGGGAAGGTTTCCGACATCAAAATATTCAGCATTTGCAGCATCACTTCCACATTCTAATTCGCCGCCTATCGGCGTTAAGTGAAATACTGTAGAAACAGTGTGTCCTCGTGGATCTCTATTTGGATCTGAATAAACTCCAACTAATTTATTTATCTCGGTTTTCAGTCCGGTTTCTTCCTCTATCTCCCTCATCACTGCATTCTCTACCCTTTCACCATATTCAACAAAACCACCTGGCAAAGCATACATACCTTGAAAAGGTGGATTTCTTCTTTTTATCAAGAGGATTTTTTTCTCTCTTTTAACGATACCATCTACAGTTAAAGAGGGTTTCTTGTAAGTTATAGTTTCATGCTCCTCTTTCAACTTTTCAAATTCTTTTAATAATTCATGTGAAAATTCCGTTAGCTTTGATCCACCTCTTTCTTCCCCTCCTCTGGTACTGGTTAATATCTCCTTTCTAGTCACTTCCTCAATCTCTTTGATCTCACCCCATGCATGCCTATAGGACATCTTCATATCCTGAGCAGCAGAAGATATACTTCCCTTCTTATCAATCAATTTAAGGAGTTTCGCTCTTCCCTCACCTAGTATGAAATCTTCATCCGAATACAGCATACACTTACATTTTAGATGATACATTGTTAACCTATTACCTATGAAACTATTTGTTTTTAACGGGATTGTTGGCAATTCAACCATCTTTAGAAATTTTACATTTAAATATCTGTGCAAGTACAACATTTCTCTTTATATTTTTTTGAAATGCTTTAATAAAGTCTATAAATGGAAACAGAGATACTATTATCTGATGAATAATAATTCCGATGATAAGCTTCAGTTAAATGATGAATTTGATTTTAAGAATATCAAAAGAAAAATTTTCAAAGATTCGATCGGTGCTGTTTCAGTTTTAGATACAGACGGTAAAATTGAATCCATAAATGAAAATTTCAAAAAACAATTTGGATATGATGATTTGATTGGAAAAGATATTACTGAATTTATTTTGAAAAACGAAAAATGGGATAATATTCTAACTTCTTTAAATAAGGATGATGAATCTACTGGAGAGATAGAACTCCAAACAAAAGATGGTTCAACATATAATTCGTATTACATAGCTGATCTTATTAGAAATAAGAAATCAAAACCGGTCTTGATCGCTGTCAATTTTATACCTGAAAATGAAACCTATAAAGTGATCAAACAATTGAGAGGTTCAAAAAGGACATATCAAAATATATGTAATACATACGAATACCTGTATCAGGCTACATTAACACTGGCTAAAAAAACGGATCTTAAAGATATAATAAAAACAATCGCAGATGAAGCGAAAAATTTGATGGGGGCTTCAGACTGTACTGTGTATCTAGCAAATTATGAAAAAGAGGTACTAGAGCCCTTCTATACGAATGACCCAAAGTATAAAGAACAGATAATGTCCTATGATATTCCATTTGGAGAAGGTGAGGCAGGAAGGGTGGTAGAAAAAGGCAAATCAAGATTTCTCAATATCGACGATCAAAGAGAACATCTTGTTACTATCCCTGGAACAAAAAACGGAGATACTGAAGAAGAATCGATCCTAACAGTACCACTTTTCAAAGATGATAAGATCAACGGTGTTTTATCATTATCGAAGAAAAGGTACCGATTCGATTATGAAGATATTAACAAATTAAAGGCCTTCGCCAAGCAGGCTGAAACAGTACTAAGCAGAGCCGATGATTTGGAAAAACTGCAAAAGTCAAAAGAAATGATATCTAGAGAAAAACAAAAGATCGAAGCGCTACACAATGTAGCAAGAGATCTAGAGAAATGCGATTCTGAAGAAAAGATGTATGAGATCACAATCGATGCTGCAAAAAATATATTGGATTTCTATATCTGCTCAATAATGATCTATGAAGATGGAGATCTGGTGATCAAATCAACCTTTGATGAAGATGTGAATATAGGTGATAAATTTTCTGTTGAAGAAGGGATATATGGTAAAACCTACCGAGAGCAGAAAAGTTACCTAGTAAACGATATTTCAAATTATGAAAGTGCAAAACCTACATCCGATGATTTGAAAGCTGTATTAAGTGTGCCTATAGATAGATTCGGCGTTTTTCAAACTTTATCAGATAGGAGAGACTTTTTTGATGAAGATGATCTAGAGATCACAGAACTCTTGATATCACACGTTAAAGAGGCTATAAGGCAGGTCAGAAATAAAAATTTGATCGAAGAGAGAGAAAGAAAACTAGAAGCTTTACACGATGTATCTGCAAAATTGGAATCGTGCAGTTCTGAAGCTGAAGCATACAATATGATCGTAAGTGCATCTGAAGATGTCCTTAATTTTGACATATGTAGGATATACGGTGTTGAAGGCGATAAATTTTCAGTAAAAGCTGTATCTTCTAAGGTTGATAAGCAGCAGGAAGATTATGAAATACCCCTCAACAAAGGTATTGTTGGTAAAACTTATCTGAACAATGAATCTTATCTAATAAATGATTTTAAAAATAATGATGAATCTGTACCCTTTTTAAACGATTACAAATCAGGAATAAGTGTACCTATAGGTAAGTACGGTGTTCTACAAGCCGTTTCATATGAATCAGATGACTTCAATAAAGAAGATGTCGAGATGGCTGAACTCTTAACATCACATCTTTCTGAAGCTCTAAACCGTATAAAATCCGATAATCGTGAAAGGTTTTTATTAACGTTATTGAGACATGACATGATGAACAAATCACAGATAGTGAGAGGATACCTCCAGATATTATTAGATATGGAGCCGACTGATGAACAAAAAAGATTTATCGATAGTGCCATGAAAGCTAATATAGAAAGTCAGGAACTGCTTTCAAAGATCGGCGTTCTTAAAGATATAAAAAATGTAAAAGAGATGAAAGAAACAAAACTAGACCTTGCCATCACGCATGCCATAGATGAAAATATTAACCCCTTAAGGGATAAAAGTATCAAGATAAAATTTGATAAAAAGGGATTCCAAGTGTTAGGTGGACCTTTATTGGAAGAACTGTTCTCCAATCTAATAGAAAATGCGGTAAATCATGCTGAGTGCGACTTTATAAGCATCTCTTCAAAAGAGGAGGAAAACACTGTTAGAGTTATCGTGGAAGATAACGGAATGGGGCTCTCTGATGATATCAAAAACAGAGTCTTGAAAAAAGGATTCAAAGGTAAGAGTTCCAAAGGATTAGGTCTTGGTACCTTCCTGGTGAAAAGCATTGCTGAAATATACAATGGTTATGTCGAGGTAAAAAACTCTGAATTAGGCGGAGCAAGATTCGACGTAATATTGAGGAAAGCGTGATATAAAAATAAGAAAAAAAAAGATTTTATTTATATTCTTCCTTCAAATATATTATGGAAGCGATCGTTATCGAAAGCAATAATAGTAATATTGGAAAGCCATTTACCTCGACATTTTCTCGAACTTTAACCATTATTTCGTCTGAATCAACGTTTCCAGCAGTATCTTTGACAATCAGTTGAACAGTGTAATTACCAGTTTCAGTAAAATTATACTCCACGTGTTCTCCATAATATTCTTCTCCTTCTATTATCCATGTATAATTTTCTATCTTGTAGTTATCTGTGGATTCAGATCCATCTAATGTTACAAACTCCCCTTGTGATGTGATAATCTCGTTTCCTGCGTGGGCTTTGGGTTTGATTTTATCCTTTACCAGTACTTTAACTTCAGTTTCATCAAAATTACCTGATCCATCTATCACTGCCAGATTAATAGTTTCTCTTCCTGGTTTTTCGAAAGTGTGCTCGATTTCAGGACCATAATAAACCCGTTCATCGATTGTCCAGGTATAATTAATTATTCTGCAGTTATCTGTTGAATTTTCTCCATTTATCATGACTGGCTTACCCAGAGGTACAACTTCTTCTACAGTTATCACCGCTTTTGGATCCTGGTTATCGACGATTTCAACGCTTATCGAATCATCATCCTGACTTCCAGAGGCATCTGTTACCGTAAGATGTATCTCATATATCTCAGGTTCTGTGAATTGATGTTCTATGGTCTCGCCTAAATATTCCTCTGAATCTATCTGCCATTCATACCTGACTATGTCATAATTTGAGGTTGAATTAGAAGCGTCTAGAGTTACACTTTCATATACCGGTGCTGTAATATTCTTTCCAGCATCCGCCTCAAGTTTAGATGGCTTACTTTCAACGGTTATATTTACGATATCAGAGTCATAATTTTCCTCTGCATCAACCACACCTAACATCACTCTGTAAATCCCTGTCTCATTGTAAGTATGATTAACATTCATCCCAGTAGTATATTGACCATCATCTAAATCCCAGTAATAGTTTACTATGCCTTCATCATCATATGATTCTGACCCGTCAAAGTTAACTTCTTCACCGACGAATACAGTTCTATCCTCTCCAGCTACTGCAACAGGGTCTTTAGTATCCTGTTCTCGTTCTACAGTCACATTTACCACATCTCTATCTATGTTTCCTGCCTCATCTTTTACTGTTAGAAAAACCTCGTAAGAACCTATTTCACTGAATTTGTATTGAATTGTCTTGCCATGATACTCGTTATTTTCTATATCCCATGTGTAATTCACTATATTCACATTATCAGAAGATCCACTTCCATTCAGTGTTATTGTATCTTCGAGATATACCGTTTTATCTTCACCGGCATCTGCCATCGGTGGAGTTATATCGTTCGCTGTAACTTCGATACTGGTTTCGTTGTAATTTCCTGCTGGATCAGTTACTTTTAATTTAACAATATAATTACCGGGATCCTTAAAAATATGACTTACTTCTTCACCTGATAATTCAGAATCCTCTATCGTCCATTTGAAGTCAGCGATTCTAACGTTATCTGAAGAATTCGATGCGTTAAAGGTAACAGTTGTATCTTCATCCACCTCAGTATCGCCCTTGATGACTGCAGAGGGCGCTGTTACGTCTCTAACCGTGACTGTGATAGTATCTGTATCCCAGTTCCCTGCTTCATCCGTTACGTTCAATGTAACCTGGTACTCTCCTGGTTCTGTAAATGTATATGTAACCTCTTCACCAGTCTTAGTTTCACCGTTAATGGTCCAGGTGTAGCTGACAATTCCAACATTATCGGTAGAAGCGGAGCCATCGAATGTTATCTCCTCATCCTCATCAACAGTTCTATCTTCACCTGCGTCTGCAGTTGGTGCTGTTTGATCCTCAACTGTTACAGTTATAGTGTCTGAATCTATGTTACCAGCATCGTCTTTAACGGTTAATGTTACATCATAAGTCCCTGGTTCTGTGAACTCATATTCAATGACTTCACCGTAATATTTACTCCCCTCTATAGTCCATTCGTATTCAACTATACCTACATTATCGGAAGAACCACTTCCATTGAAAGTAACAACAGTGTCTTCATCCACTGTTTTATCATCACCAGCATCAGCTACTGGATCAGTAAAATCCAAAACTGTGACATTAACAGTATCTGTATCCCTGTTGCCTGTCTCATCTGTTACATTTAATTCAACGATATAATCACCAGGTTGTTCGAATGTATGTGTAACTTCTTCACCATAATATTCTAAATCTTCTATTATCCAGGTATAGTTTACTATGCCTACATTATCAGAAGAATCACTGCCGCTGAAATTTACAACAGTATCTTCATCCACAGCTTTATCACTCCCTGCATCTGCTGTTGGTTTCTCATCATCAATGATTGTGATGTTAACTGTGTCAGAATCTTTTTGTCCATTTGAATCTTCAACTTCCAAGGTTACTGGATAGGTGCCTAATTTTTCGATAGAAATATTCGTTATTTTACCATAAAATGCACCATCTTCTAAAAACCATGTGTAGTTGACAATACCATTATCATCATAAGATCCACTTGCATCAAGAATAAATATCTCACCATACGAAACTGTTCTATCCTCACCAGCATCTGCTACTGGAGGATTATCATCATTGTTTACAGTTATAATAACCGTATCTGTATCGTAATTACCTGCATAATCACTCACATTTAAAGTTACAACATATTCACTTTCATTTTCAAAATAATAGTCTACTGTTTTACCTTGATAAGTTTCATCTTCGATAGTCCAAGTATAACTGTCTATTCCAACATTATCAGTAGATCCAGATCCATCAAAAGTGACTTTTTCTTCTACCATCGCTGTCCTATCTTCACCTGCGTCTGCCACTGGTTTTTCAGTATCTTCAACACTCACATTAACTATATCGGTGTCGTAGTTCCCGGATTCATCTGTAACTTTTAAAGTTACTTGATATTCTCCTGCATCTGTAAACGAATGATCAACTGCTTGACCATACTTATAAGACCCTTCTATCGTCCAGCGGTATTCAGTAATCTTATGGTTATCAGATGACCCGCTTCCATTGAAAGTTACTGTTTCTCCCATATCTATAAACTTATCTTTACCTGCATCCGCTGTTGGCAATTCAGTGTCCTCTACAGTTATATTGACTGAATCCGTATCTTCATTCCCACTGGTATCGGTTACCGTTAGTGTTACCTTATAAGTCCCTATATCTGAAAACACATAATCAACTGTCACACCATAATATTGACTATCTTCAATCGACCATGTGTAATTTTCTATCCC
This sequence comes from Thermoplasmata archaeon, assembly GCA_046538435.1. Taxonomy (GTDB): domain Archaea; phylum Thermoplasmatota; class Thermoplasmata; order Halarchaeoplasmatales; family Halarchaeoplasmataceae; genus CAYSTL01. The sequence continues at coordinate 12,006 of JBKHIX010000032.1, forward strand.
ATAATCATCTGTCGAAGACGAACCATCGATTGTAACACTATCCCCAAGTGATACAGTTCTATCTTCACCAGCTTCCGCTGTTGGTGGTTCGTCAGTTGATTCTACGGTGATATTCACAGAATCAGTATCTATATTACCTGCTTCATCTTCTACTGACAGTATAACATTATATGTTCCTTCGCTATCAAATGAATATGTTGCCACTTCTCCATGATATTCTGCTCCTTCTATTATCCAGATGTGATCCGTTATCCCTATATTATCAGATGAATTAGAACCATCAAAGGTCACACTTTCATCTACATTAACAGTTCTATCCTCACCTGCTTTTGCTATTGGATCAGTAGTATCCACAGTGAAAGACACCGAATCTTCAGTAGATTGACTTTCATTATTATACGCTCTTACATATACGTGGTGAGTTCCATCTGTTAATCCTTCGTATATTTTGCGGGTAGATGATCCAACATCCTGCCAGTCCCTATCATCTAATTTGGTCTCATACCATTCCCCGTCTCCAGTCCATTGGACTTCAACAGAATCGTTAGAGAATATTTCGTTATCATCAGGTGAGGTTATCTGCACTGAAGGTAGTGTTGATCCAGAGGAATCTACAATTTTAAAAGAAACTTTTTCGTACTTTCCCCAGTTACCTGAATTATCTTCACCACGGAAATAAATAACGTGCTCCCCTACACCTAATTCAACAGCATCTATACTTATTGAAACATCTTCCAGTTTTGAATCGTATTGGCCATCTACAGGTTCACAGATATTTCCGTATTCACTAGATCCTGCTACATCAGTATAATATCTTAATACACTTACGTTCGAGCCACCAGAAACGTATTCTTCAGCCCTACTTTCTATGGTGACCGTTTCATTTAGCTCTATTTGACCCGATGGTTCGTCAATTATTCCTATCGAAGGTCCCACGTCATCGACCTGATTTGGATCCATCCAGCTTACTATATTTTCCATCAAACTATCTTTATCAGTTTGACCGTCCGGTCCTTCAAAGTATTCACATCCCATATAGACTAATTTATAATCTTCAGTTTTCGCTTTTATACCAGCAGTACTACCAGTTCCATAATTGAAAACTACTGAGGAGGATTCTCCCATCGGTTCTATAACATCAGCGTACTTTCCTCCTATCTCTAAATCTGTCAAACCGTCACTCACTGGGTCTCCACTCAACCCGTTTATTATCGAACTGTCACTGTATCCTTGTATATAGTTAGAATGCAGATAATCTAAGTAGAAATTAGAATCACCAATATCATATCCTATATCTTCTCCGTTGATGTATAGATTACCACCATCTTCCAGGTAATCTTTGATCAATTTACGCTCTTCTAATGTTAAAGTGTCAGAAAATCCATCGATGATCCATACCGTTATGTCAAAATTATTCAAGTCAGAGGATGGAAGTCCAGATGCTGATACATGTTCAAATGTATAATCGTATCCTTTGTTTTCAAGTGCAGTACGATAATTTTGTGCATCACCGTCATCTTCGATAACTAAAATGCTGGGCTGGATATCAGAAGATGGGGTGGTAAAATGTTGTATACCTGTGTTATCTATAGAATTACCAGCATCATCATGTCCAGCTACTTCTATATTGTATTGAGTATCTTCTACAAGGTCTGTTAGTATAACTTCGTGATGAGTGCTGAGATCATCATGATATTTTTCACGGGTCAATACATTTGAACTGCCGTATTTTACTATCGAAGTGGTAGGTTCGTCTGTATCCCAACTGACCTTACAGGTGAGATCATTTTTAGGAACTATCTGCAGATTACTCACAGATGGTGGATCGTTTTCAACCACAGACTCATCTGAAATTTTGTTGTCTAATGAATTAATATAATTTACAGATATCGTGTCACCATCATTCACCTTTAGTATATCTTCTGAACTTTCATCTTCTGATAATTCGATATGACCGATAAATACAGACGTATCTTTTCCGGTTTCAATCAAGGTTGTTGTTTTACTATCTAAGTATGAAGAAACAGTAACTTCTGCAGTATCTATACTCTCAGAATCTAAATTCATTCCATCATCTTCTACTCTAATTTGTGCAAAATCATCAACAGTATAATTGCCTCTATCTAATTCAATGTAGCCTTCTTCTTTGTAGGCTGGTTGAACTATCAATGAAGGAGACTTGAACAAGAACGAATCTCTTTTTATTTGATGGGCGGTGTACCATCCGTTCAAATTTATGTGTTTAGTCTTATTGGGCAATCTCATCCTCATGACTACTTTTCCGTCAGCGATATTGTCCTCTAGAGCACTAAGGTCTGATTCATCTACTGATATTGTATCGATTTTATCAGCATCAGCTAAATTACTGCCTTTTATCGAATCGACCGTAAACTGTACATCTGCGTCACTTAGAGTTGTATGTGATGGGGCTGGAAATGCTGATTCAATACTATCATTCAATATTTCGAATTTCCATGATTCACTCTCATGTGTGGGCATATGCATTGATTTAGGAAATAACTGGATTTCAGCATCCGATAAATTCATACCTTTGATAGAAGAGGTATCGAACATTACCGCAGCGTTGAAATGTCCTTCTTTAGTTCCAAAGAAGGTCATCGTATAGTAATATCCAGAAAACATCACATTTCTGTCAAATATGCTGTCTTGATCTGTTCCATTGGATACGGAATATGTGTATCCACTGTAACCCTCTCCAATAGACTCAGCAGTGTTAGGAGTCTTGAATGTATAGTATGCACCATTATTATCGAGAATAGCTAAGTTAGGTGTTTTTGTAGTGTCAGAAGCGATTATTTTAAAATAGTAAGTAGTATTAGGTTCTAGGTTCTTTAATACAGTGCTATGATTGTATGACGGGGCATCCCATCTGACCACTTTGTCTAAGTTTCTCGTTTTACCGTAATATAGCGAACCATAGGTCTTCTCGTCAGTTTCCCAGTTGATCTCGTATTTATCAGATAATATATTGTTTTCTTCAATGGAAGGATACTTGATCTCTTTTAATTTTGGTTTTTCTGTATCAATAACTGCTTCTGAACTTCGATAGACAGAATTAGACGAATCGAAATACTCAACAGATAATATATCGTTTTCTGAGACCTGCAGTATGCCATCATCCAAAGCACTTCCCGTTCCCAGCGGTATCGAACCTGTGAATATCCCTGTATTATTTCCAGTTTCCTGAACAGTTATGCTTTCACCAGCAGGTTCAGTAGTTGAATACACTGTTACATCTGATGTATCGATGAAGGACGGATCTTGATTTTTATCCGTATCCATCAATCTAACCATTGCCTCACTTTCTGCAGGGGGTAGATTATATTTTTGTTTAAGAAATGATACATCTCCCGTGGATCTTGAGATATCACCTGTGGCTATGAGAGAATATTTCTGTGGACTCTCAGAAATAGTATTCCCTATGACTTTTATCGTGTATCGTCCGCTTTGAACCTGTGGTACGTCAAGATAAACCTGTTCTGACACATTGATATTATCCGCGTTTCCTCCCTGTACTGAGTGACCATTCTGGAAAACATTACCAATATATTGTTTTCCATCAGGAGCTTCAACAACAAGATTCAAATCATTTTGTAGTGCAGCTCCAGGATAATCTGTCCATGTTAATGTTATCTTGAGGTCCTCTTCATCTTCAACAAACAGTGAATATTCATCACAATCCCCTGAATTCGATAGACTGTTTCCATTTTCCGTCCCGTCGTTCAGTACTGACAGTTTTCTGTTATCCCCTTTGAAGTATAGTGCTCTGTCAAGATTCAATTTACCCCATCCCTGACCATGGGATGGTATGCTCTTCCCTGTATAATCCCCTTCCATGTTCCAAGCAGAGTTTATCAAAGTCGCTTTCATCAGTGAACCGGAGGGATCGATACCTTGATTTGTGTCCTTTTCTCCATTGTTTAGCCAGCCCTCTGTATAATACTGTCTTATTTGAGCACTCAATCCAGCTGCGATTGGTGTAGCCATAGAAGTCCCAGTCATCGACATCAATCCACTGTTCATGGAATTGGGACTACCATCAGAGTCTGCAGAGATAATATCAGTACCTGGTGCAGAAATCGTAGGTTTCAAACGTCCTTCATCTGTTGGTCCATGACTTGATGATTCTGCCATATCCTCAGATATCCCGTTAATACTGTTACCAACCGAAACTATGTTCTTAGCTGTTGCTGGTGATCCAACGGTTTTTTTATCAGGACCGCTGTTACCGTTTGCGAATAGAATTAAGGCATCGTTATGATTCCACATGAACTTGTCAGTATTTTCTGAATCTGTAGTATAACTGCTTGAACTAGAGCCCCATGAATTGGAGAATATCCTCGAACCTGAGTCATACTGGGTTTGGTACATAGTTGTAAGATCATCAGGTAGATCCAAACTGTCACCATTTCCAACATCAAAAAAGGCTATCTTTGCAGATGGAGCCATCCCGTCATACCCATCCGGCTCACCATAGTTTTTCCAATCACCAGCAGCACTCCCAGATACATGTGTTCCATGACCTGAATAATCTGCTTCTGATCCATCAGCGTATTCTTTATACAAAACTATCTTTCTATGTGATGGTCCCGGCTCTCCTATTTCATCTGATGAATTTCTGAACATCGCATGGTCATAGTCTATCCCCGTATCAGCAATCCCTATCACTTGATTTTGACCAAGTATACCTTTATCCCAAACAGTTTCCGTTTTATCCTCTTTATCGTAGGATTGCATAACCCATGATGATAATTCATTGTGAAGTGTGTATTCTGGTTTTTCGTAAATCTTCACAACAGATGGGTTTCTAGCTAAATACTCGATTTTAGAAGAAGATATTTCAACTGTAGCAGAATCGTAATTTAGATTACATGCGTTATAGGAAAGAACCTTTCCTCCTAACATACTCATTGTTTTGATTAAATTGAAGCGTCCGGTTTGTTTTATCAGATCTAATTTAAGTTCAACTTTTTCACTAGTATTTTCAAGTTCCGAACTTATCTTAAATGAGGGTTTGTATTGATATATATCCTTCACATACAGCTTTTCAGATATCTCATTGACATCAGTCAGTTTTCCTTTTACTATGTATGTATTCGAACCTAGGTTTTCATAAATAGAAATTTCATTTTTCTGAACAGTATCAATCCATTCTTGTTTAACTGGTCCAATAAATTGTAACAGATACTGATTTTCAACGTTATTTGATTTCAGTTCCTCTCGTTTTACAGACCATTCGTTAAGATCAACTTTTCCTGAAACTGTCTGTATAATCGAACTCTGTTTATCAATCACTAATCCTTTTCTTTTAAGCTCTCTATAATCATTCATATCTGATTTGATTAAGGCGTAGGAACCGTAATCTTCAATGATTTCAGCATCATTCTTTGGAAAATTAAGGTTAGATTTATAAGCTATAAATTCAAAACTATTATCAGCTTCCCTTGAATGCTCATAAGTTTCTGCCTGTTTCGAGCTATGTGCAAGGGTAATAGTAGTAAAAAATTGTGCCACTAGTATTGCAATCACAACGTATGCGAACACCTTAATATATTGCTTTTTCATATTTACTAACCTCTGTATGTTTGCACATATGTACCTGTGTATAACAATCTATAAAAGATTTTCCAATATTTAGCATTAATTATATTTAATTAGAATAATTTCTTAAAAAGGTATATTTTAAATAAGTATTAAAGAAAATAAACTTCGTTTCGGATTTATAACTGTTAATTTGAAAAATGTCAAAATAGATAAGAAATAAAAAAGGAAAAGGTTTTCGTGTGTTTTTTTGTGATCAGTTTATTTTGTGTATAGGTGCACAAAGCACTTCATCCTGTAATAGATCGTAGTTCATTGTTGTCAAAGTTGTAGTTGTTGAAGAGAGTTCTAGATCGTTCTCTTCTTCATAGTTACCAAATTCGACCCATACGCAGCAGCACCTTACTGTCACGTATTGTATCGGATCAGTAGTTGAATACCATCCTTCTGGTAAAACATCCTCTACTGCATAGTGTCCTGGCTCTAGATCTGGGAATATGTAGTAACCTTCATCACAAGTATAACCTGTATCTATGATCTCATCAAGGCTTCCATTTTCATCAAGAGACCATAGATTGATCTGCCAATCTACTAACGGCCAATCGATTCCATCATCGTACACTCCGTTCATGTTGGAGTCGTAATACTTGAACACCGTGATCTCACCGTGTCTCCAGTTGGCAAAGTCTACTCGCACATCCTCGTATCCTACTCTTACATTGACCAAAGATGGTGTTACATTGTACCAGCCACATGGTTCCATGATCTCCTCTACCCAATAGTATCCTGGTAGTAGATCTTCAAAGTAATAGAGACCACAGTTATCTGTGTATGTTGTTTCGATGATTTCATCTGGATCACCTACTTCATCAACATTCCATAGATTGATCTGCCAACCTTCGAGTGGCTTATCCAATCCTGTATCGAACTCGCCATCTCTGTCTACATCGGAGTACTTCATTCCCCAGATATCGCTTGGTCTGTAGTTTCCAAAGTCGAACTGCATGTCTTCTCCGCAGGGCATCTCAAATTCGTACTCAGCTGGAGTCGTATTGTACCAACCCTCAGGAAGTTC
>JBKHIX010000131.1:0-4196 GCA_046538435.1 Thermoplasmata archaeon
CCTTGATATCCTTGGCTGTCCATCCACCCTTTAAACTCACTTGTCAGTGTAGTCTTACCTGAGCCAGCTGTTCCTACGAAATACAAATTTACAGACATGATTCATCATCCCGATGTGTTAAAAAAAGGTTTTTCCCATCATTTACCAGGAAGCGTAGATATGAGAACGGTTATCTCTTCATCAGCATCCTCTTCTTTTAGCTCTTCCAACTTTTTGACTGTTTCTTCGAAAATTTCATCCAATCTATCGATGGTCTTCTCGTTAAATGGGATCTTCTGATGTGATACCCATCCGACTTCATGTTCTATATCTTTGCTCTCCTGGATATACTTTATACCTTTATTGACCATACCTTTGATAGTACCTAAAGCAGCCAACTTGTAGCTTTTTTTATCCTCTAAAGATAGATCATCCCATACCTCGGAAGAATTTAACCATTCTTCTTCAACAGCATAGTATCTTTTTACAATATTACCCTGGGTTTCCTCCCTGGAAACGTGTATCAGTCCAGCATCGAGCAATTTATGTACATGATGGTGTGCTGTTTGAGGTGTTATTTCTATCTCTTCAGCGAGTTCACTTATCGTTCTTTCCTCATCCAATAAAATAGCCATAACTTGTAGTCTAGACGCATTTGATAAAACTTTTATCTGATCAACGGTGGGTTTTAGGTCTTCTGCCATATCAACACCTTAAGAGACCATCTAAACGTACAAGACTGACCGAAATATTTAAATATTATCCCTCTTTCGCCTCAATCAGACGCTATCTAAACGATAAGGCCGTAGTAAAACGTAAAGTTGTGATAAGTATGATAAGAAAGATAAAAAACAATAAAGGTATACCGTGGTTAATAACGAAATCAGATAGTGATATGTTCGTCCAGGAAACTCCGCTCAGAAAGGGGTGATCCTGTAAGGACCGCGGAAAAACGATTTCCGAAACTCTTTTATTATTATTTTTTTTGTATAAGTTCTCAGTACTCATAGGGTTTATCATCACCTGTACGGTTCAACCAACTTTTTATCATCATCGAACTTATACACTTAATAATAAGACATTATGATTTTTAAAAATATCCATTGAAAAAAAGAAAAAAGTTTTCAAAAAAGTGTTTTCTACAGATCTTCAACAGATTCTTCGATCCTTTCCAATGCTTCCTTTATATTTTCAAGAGAATTAGCAAATGATATCCTTAGATGTTTCTCACCTTGATCTCCGAAAGCAGCACCGGGCGTTGTGGCTACTTTAGCGTTCTCTAATAGATGCATGGCCATCTCCATAGAACTCATATCATAATCGAATCTAGGGAAGGTATAGAATGTTGAGTCTGGTTTTGGACAGTGGAATCCTTCTATATTGTTAAGTCGGTTCACTATTACTTCTCTTCTCTTTTTGTATGTTTCTACCATGTTTCTGATAACTTCTTCACTCTTTTCTTTTTCTTTCAGAGCGACAAGACCTGCCTTTTGGGCGAATGAAGTGGCACATGTTATAGAGTGTGTCTGTATCTTTGCGATATTTTCAAGGAGTTCTTGTGTACATACCAGCCATCCTAACCTCCATCCTGTCATGGCGTAAGCTTTTGAGAATCCATTGACAGTTATGGTTCTTTCTCTCATGCCATCTAATGATCCGATGGAAACATGTTCACCTTCAAATATCAATTTTTCATAAACTTCATCACTTAATACAAGTAAATCGTTATCAATAGCTAGGTCCCTTATACCTTTCAACTCTTTTTTACTCATCGACATACCCGTAGGATTACAGGGACTGTTTAAGATGATCATCTCGGTTCTAGAAGTGATCTCTTCAGCAACTTCATCAGCATTGAGTTCAAAACCATCGTTTTCTTTAACTGGAACTCTTCTGGTTATACCATCAGCAAACTTTACCATCGGAGCGTATGAAACCCATGCAGGATCAGGTATTATCGCTTCAGCACCATCATCTAGATGTGCCAGTACTGACATGAATAAAGCTTGTTTTGTAGGTGTGATCAATATGTTATCCTTTCCAAAATCCAGCTCGTTTTCCTCAGTAACCTTATCGGCAACAGCTTCTCTTAATTCAGTTATACCCTGTGATGTAGTATAGTGAGTAAATCCATTTTCCATAGCCTCTTCAGCAGCCTTGACGATGAACTCAGGAGTATCAAAATCAGGTTCTCCAACAGCTAAAGATATAACGTCTTTACCTTCCTCTTCCATCTTGGTGGCTAGTTTAGATATTCTCATCGTTTCTGAGAAAGAAACGTCCAGCATCCTCTTGACATGTTGTTCCATGAGTTTTACCCCATAAGTTCAGCCATTATTGCCTTTTGGGCGTGAAGTCTATTCTCGGCCTGGTCAAAAACAACTGAGTGAGGACCATCCATGACTTCGCTGGTTATCTCAACGCCCCTATGGGCTGGTAAACAATGCATGACGATAACGTCATCATTTGCTTTAATTAATAACTCAGTATTGATCTGGTAACCTTCGAAGTCGTTCATTCTTTTTTCTTTTTCCTCCTCATCTCCCATGGAGACCCAAACATCAGTGTATATCACATCAGCATCTTTTACTTCTTCAGAAGGTTTCCTCTTAATGTCTATATCCGCCCCGTTTTCTTTGCCTAATTCTTTAGCCTTTTCAACTATTTCTTGGTCAGGATCATATCCTTCAGGTACACATGCTGTCATATCCATGCCGACTAATGCTGACCCTAGTAGAAGAGAGTGACATACATTATTTCCGTCTCCAACATAGACTAATTTTTGATCTAAATCACCCTTTTTCTCTTTTATAGTCAACAGGTCTGCGACTATCTGACAAGGATGTTCAACATCGTCTAAACCACTTATGACAGGTACTGTTGAATTTTCAGCTAATTCGACCATCATATCGTGTTCGAAGGCCCTATACATTATCCCATCTACGTATCTACTCAATACTTTAGCTGTATCAGCTATTGTTTCTCCTCTTCCTAGTTGGAGATCTTTTGGACTCAGATATAAAGCATGTCCACCCAATTGAGTGGTTCCAACTTCGAAAGATATCCTCGTCCTTGTACTCGGTTTTTCAAATATCATCCCTAAGCTTTTACCTTCAAGGGGTGTATATGATTCACCGTTTTTGTACTTCTTTTTTATTTCTCCAGCTATTCTAAGAGTTTCGTTTAAGATGTCACTCATATCTAATATAGAGATTACATTTTTTGCCATATTTTCACCTAAATTTTCCATCTGTCAATCTTGACATATTATTTACATAAAGTTCAGAAGTCTTTTCTACCATATCATCAGGTAGTGGGGGTATCGGTGGTTCTTCTTCATTGTTTTCCCTTGCCTTCATCAATTTTTCATGATATCCTGTATCTTTATAGTATTGTCTAACAAATTCTTTACTCTTCTGAACAAAGTTTCCTTTTTCGTATTCATCCTTTTCCCAGAACCTGTCTTCATCAGCGTTTCCGAATGTATCAATCAACATTATATTCCTGTTTTCATCCATAGCGAATTCTTTTTTTCCTTCAATATACAGTAAGCCGTTTTTTTCAACATTATTTTCTATCATTTTGTCTACTTCGAAAACGGTTTCTTTGATTTCCTCGTATTCTTCATCTGTAAGTCCAGAGATATCCAAAGCTTCTTTTTTTCCTATTTTTCTATCAAATTCTTCAAATTTAGTAGCAACTTCAAAATGTGGTTCTGGTAGTTTTTCACCGTATTCAGGTTCTTCATCGAATCCAAATTTCCTGAAATCCAATTTTCCTTTTTTTAATCGATTATATAATGAGCCGGTTAAAAAGTATCTTGCTATGAATTGCAGGGGGATCAAATAATTGGTTGTATTATTATCAATTTTATCGTAATCCTTTATCACATCAGTCCTTTTTACTTCCATCACCTGATCTTCAGGCATATCTATAAAATGGGTCTTTACCCCCAACCCTTCACATTTTTCAAACCAAAATGATGATGTTTTACAAAGTGTCTCTCCCTTTCTAGGTATATCATTTGGAATAACTTTATCAAAAACTGATATATTATCAGTGAAGAAAAATTTCAGCCTATCTTCATCAACCTCGTATACCTCCTTGACCTTTCCTTTCCTAATCAGTTTTTTCATTACGAAACACCCAGGAATATGTTTTAGGATAGTGGTTGTATATTTAATATTTATCCCGACTCAGGGCTAAGACCTCTTCCT
>JBKHIX010000132.1:0-4187 GCA_046538435.1 Thermoplasmata archaeon
GCATATACTACGAATTTCTTGATGATGAAGAGTACAGCGTACTTGAGTTGAATAAAACAGTTCTACGAGGGTTTACTAACTACTTACGTGAAGATAGAGATGTAAAAAAGAAAACAATAGATAACTATTTTTCTGCAATCAATGCGCTCTATGACTACCTCCATTATGAAGAGTATATTGATACCAATCCGATTATACCTTTTCGAAAAAGGTATCTGAACAGCTATAAGGAAGAGCAGATTGAAAGGCAAGTTCCAGAGATTGAAGAGATGTCTCGTTTTATCAATTCTATTCCAAAACTGAGGGATAAAGCAATCGTTGCTCTTTTCGCAAAAACTGGCATAAGAAGAGGCGAACTCATATCAATTGATATTGACGATATAGATTTGCAGGAATATTCAATAGAACTGAAACAGAAGGCAAAGAGGTCAAATAGGATAGTGTTTTTTGACCATGAGACAGCCCGTATACTGAAAAGATGGCTCAAAGCGAGAGAAGGATGGAATCCCAAAGGTGAAGCTCTTTTCATAGGTGAACACGGTGATAGATTACACAGACACGGCGTATATGAAGCGGTCACGAAGTGGGCTGAGAAGGTAGGATTGCATAACCCCGATTCTGATACATTGAAAGATAGCTTTAGTCCTCATTGTCTTAGGCATTGGTTCACTACATGGATGCGTAGAAAAGGGATGGAAAGACAGTTCATACAAGAGTTACGTGGGGACAAGAGAGGGGAAGCAATCGACATTTACGATCATATCGATAAAAAAGAATTGAGGCAATCTTATATGGCCTCAGTTCCAGAATTGGGAATCATATAAACAATATAAGCTTTAATCAATCAATAGAAAATTTCTTTTTGTTCTTCTATTTTTTTATTCAATCGATTTCGCACACAATCTTCAAGTTACCCCTTATCTTAAATTTTCTCGACATAATGCTCTTTTGACAACTTACCTTCCTTTTCCTATATTTTTACATACAAAATTGAATGATTTAAATACTTAGGTCAACAAAATATACTATTGAGGAACAAGACATGAATTCAAAAGTATCAAAAGATGTACACTTGAAGATTCCGGAAGCTATGGTTAAGAAATTGGATGATTTCTGTGCTAAGAGGGGAGAAAACCGTTCGACCCTTATTAGGCGGTTGATTTTGAAAGAGTTAGCTCGTCATCAGTATTTAGATGATGAAATGACAAAAGTGGTTTTGGGGGGTGTAGGTGATACAGAATGAACTTAGACTATTATGAAGAGGTGATTGGGGAATTTAAAAAAGTATTCCAGAAAAATGAATTTCTAATTCTTAAGCTTGAAATAAATGGAAAAACTCACGAATTGAAATATCCCATTAATAGTCAAGAATCCGAGATTATCCAAAATGAGATAAAAAAGATTTCGAAGGGATCTAAAATCGGTATTTTACGAACGGATATTCCTCGAAAGGCAATAATCATGGTAAAATTAGGTGGAGAAAATGAAAAACAAATATGAGAGGGTTCAAAACCCCATAAGGTGCTCTACAACCGGCTTCAACCCAAAATGTTTTTAATTAAATTTTACTCTAATTATAATTACCTTGTAAACGTGCAATGATATTTTCAGGAGGTAGACCGTATGTCATCTGGTAATCGTAATGAAGATATAAATAACTCAAACCTTCATATTGTTCCCGTTCTATCCTAGTTGGTTCAGTGAATTCTTCATGCTCTGGAATTGAATCGCTATTAGAACTTTCAGAAGAAGTAATTTCAAAAACAGAAAAAGTGCTAGCTATTAAAGTAATCAAAATTAAAATCGTGAATATCTTTCTCTTTTCCATGACATTTCACACCTAAAATTATAAGAATTATAGTTATTTAACAATCCCTCTTAAATTATGAGAAGATAAGAAAAACAAATAAGTCCCTTGTTTAATCTTGTGTTACATATGATCGAGATAGACGGTTTATACGGCGAAGGTAAGAAGGGATAAGGAAGAGTGAAAAACCGTAATATTTGAGACCTGATAAGCCTAAGAATTTTTCTATCATCATATAATTCTTTTTATGGGTGTGTAGCTATGTGACTAGAATATTCATTTCCCATATGATGGGAAAGAATTGGACTATATCTATTAAATTTTTATTTTTAATCATATATAATTTAATTTATAAAATATAGTAAATGATATATAGTAGATTGCTCTTATATTTATATTTAGGATATAGAGGGTGTTTAAATGAAAAAAACAACCGGAAAGTATAATCTTTATTTTGGGTTAGGTTTTACGAAAGTTATTTCTCTAGCCGTGTTGGTTATTCTGGTTTTCTCCGTTTTTAATAGTTTTGTGGCTGGTGAAATGGAGGATGTTGTCATAGATGTAAAAAAAACAGAGGTTGGAGAGGAGAAAATAACGACAGATATATCTGATAATAGTCTACAGAGAGTTGTGATACAGCCCAATGCGACTGTCGGTAAGGATACCCAAATATGGGAGTATTATCCGGACAAAAATTACGGGGAAGGTAATTTTGGGTCGGCTGGAGACCATTACAATAAAGAGCGCAGAGCTCTCCTGCAGTTCGAACTTCCAGATGATATAGGAGTAGTAAAGGATGTTACATTATCAGTGCATGGAATTTATGCAACAATTTCTGATAACCGTGTAAATATCAAAGTTCATCCTCTATTGAACGAGTGGGATGAAGGTAATGAAGATGGTTCACCGGGTGCGGCGAACTGGACTCACCGTACAGTAGATGATATGTGGAATACGCCGGGAGGTGATTTTGACGAAGGTATATATGCGTACCGAGAACCATCCTTGTTGTTCGACGAAGATTATATCTGGTACTCGTGGGATATTACTAACATCGCTAAAAGATGGGAGTCCGGAGGATTAGAAAACCATGGAGTAATGATGGTAGCGGATGAGCCTTCTGAAGATGATTTTCTCTCTTTCCCTTCAAGTGATTACCCAATAGCATCCTATAGACCGAAATTGACCATCACATACCATGCTGAGATAGATCCGCCCCTGGAAGAACAGGTGATGGAAATGAACGGAGCTCCCGAGGTGATAGATCTAGCTGGCCGGGAGCGTGGAGACCTTGAGAGGCTTTCAGGAGAGGGGAACGACGGGGGCAATTCATTGCCATTCTCGGGAACCTATGATGAGATCCGTTATCAAAATCTATATCCACAGGAGGAGATAGGTGTTGCCGGAGATATAACAAGGATATCTTTCAACCGGACAGATTTTGAGGTCGGTAACTTCAGTGATTTCAAGGTATCACTCGGTCACTCTGTTTTGGATAGTGTTACAGACGTATTCGATGATAATTATGAAGGGTTGCTTTACGATGTCTTCAGTCGAGATAATCTGGTAGTAAACTCCTCCAATAGCGACAGCTGGGTACATCTTGAACTAGATACCGCTTTCCCCTACGACGGCACTAGGAACCTTTTGATGGACATACAGTGGATAGATTCCGGAGGAAACAAAGTATCCGTTGAAACTTTAGTTCACGGTGAAAAAAGAAGATTGTATAACGGTTCCGTAGGTAGCTCCACAGGGTTTACAGATGGGACATCAATAAAGACAAAATTCGGTGTAGATGTCACCGACGGTAATCATTTCTTCTGGGAGGCGCAGAGTTTGGACCCCGATCTGTTCAAGGCCGAGGTAGATGGAACCGAGTTGACCATAACACCCATGCCCAACGCCAGAGGCGTAGGAACCCTAGCACTGTCCTTGTTCAATAATAACGGTCATTATGTGACTCAAGAGGTCGATGTGAACTTGGGTATGAAAGATACCATAATCTCGGATGTCCCGGATTACGAATACTACAATCACGGCGGTTACGAATATATGGCGGCCGGAAGGGCTTACGACGAAATATCACGATATAGAAGCCTACTCGAATTCAACTTACCTCCAAAAGAGGGTGTGCTGAAAAGAGCCTCTTTATCACTGTATTGTGACTACATAACCCAACCCGGTTTGGATGTAAATGTAACGTTATCCCCCATAACTGATCCATGGTTTGAGAACGATCTGATCGGAGAGCCTGGCTCGGTGAACTGGTACAATCGAACGGATACCCATGCTTGGAGTACACCGGGTGGCGATTTTGATACTTCCTACATATCCTACAGAAACATATCTCAAAATTATACATGGTACGACTGGGATA
>JBKHIX010000033.1:0-18005 GCA_046538435.1 Thermoplasmata archaeon
GCAAATATACCACAGGTGCAGTAACCGTTCAGCTCCAATCTTTCAGCCAGATCTTTCCTCAACGCACGATATCCAGTTCCTGTATCGCTAGCATTAACTTTAAACTCGGTAATCTTGGATAAAATCCTTTCTGAAATTCTTGGTATCTTTTCTCTTTTTCCGAAAACGAGATCCGCCTTTCCTTCTTTTACTGGTTCTATCATCTCAGGTATGTATTTTGGATCATGTTCTCCATCTGCATCTAAAGTTACTACAATATCTCCTGATGCGTGTTTAAAACCCTTCTTTATAGATTCCACATACCCTAAATTACTTTCATTTTGTAAAACATCAGCATATCCTTCTGCAGTTTTAGCTGTTTCGTCTGTTGAACAGTCATCAACAACTATTATCTCATCTACAAATCTTTGAGTTTCTATCAAAACTTTTTCGATACGTTTTCCCTCATTATAAGCAGGTATTACCGCAGATATCATTTGTTTACTACAGAGTCAATCATCTTAATAAGTTGTCTCTTAGCCTGCGCACCAACCTTTCTTTCAACTTCTTTACCACCATTGAACATCATGAATGTTGGAACACCCTGTATGTCAAACTCATCTCTTAACACAGGGTTTTTATCGATATTGGCTTCTAATACTTTTATATCGTCTCTTTCTTCTTCCAGTTCACTGACAACCACTTCGCTCCTTTTACATGCAGTACACCAGGAAGCCCATATAAGAGTAAAAACGGGTTTATCGGATTCTTCAATTTCCTCATGAATATTGGACGCGTTTACTTCCATCTTCACCTCACTCCGTATCCAATTTTCCTTCGTATCCTTCGTGTTCCTTTTCTCCAGGTTTATAAACTTCTAAAACGCCAGATTCTTTCTTTTCACCAGACCATCTAGTTTTAGGCATGATAACATGTTTCTTCTCTTCAATCCTTTTCTTTATATGGTCCTGTGAGAGGAGCTCAAGCATCCTTTCAACTTCTTTTTCCATTGGAACTTTTGGTTTGAACCCGTGTTCCTGTGGTAATTTCTTTGATACAACCTCGAACGGATGCTTCTCGGCTTCAACTCTTGGATTCTCTAATCTCTGTATACTCGTATCCATATCGAATTCTTCATTGGCTACTGTAGCCACCGTTTCGGCGACATCCTTTATTTTGTGTAGTCCTGAAACCTGATTTACAACATCGTATTGACCCGGTTCTGGTGGTGAAGTTATAAGTCTGACCATACATTCCATCGCATCTTCAAGAGCGATCATACCACGTATCTGTTCACCTTCTCCGTAAACAGTGAGTGGAATATCCTGTATAGCCTGTGTTACAAATCTGTTTATTACAGTACCGAACCATTCATCATAATCCAATCGAGTTCTTAAGTCTGGATGTTGAGCAAGTTCATCAGTATGAACACCGTAGATAACTCCCTGCATGATGTCGTACGACCTCAACCACCAATACTTACAGGCTTCGTAAACATTGTAAGTATCCTGGACCTTCGAAACATGGTAAAAGCTGTGCGGATCTCTGGGAGTCATCTCTCCTCCCATGCTCCATTCTCTACCATCCCATTCTAATACAGCATCGTTAGGGAACAGTCCTTCGAATAGAGGTCTTCCTGTTAAAGGACTACCGTATTCGCCCATCGTACCTAATTTAAGCAATGATGTCATAGGTACAACATCTTTCATGATGTGTAGTAATCCTAACGTGCCCATAACGTTGTTTCTTTGAACTTCTATCGCATGTTCAGCATCTACCATCGAATAAGGCGCTGCAGGGATCTCAGCATAGTGTACGATAGATTCCGGTTTAACTTCTTCTATAAATTCTCTTAACGCCTTTCTATCATTGATATCCATCCTCCTGTAGTTAAGATGAACACCCATTTCCTCTTTCGCAGCTTCCAATCTCCTAGTCATCCTTGGTATAGGTACTACTGTGTGAGAACCTTTCTCCATCACACAATCTCTTCTAGTATAGTTATCAATACCACTTACCTTGAACCCATTGTTGGCAAGTTTTAAGGCTAATGTCCATCCAAGGTAACCGTCCATACCCAAAATCATCACTCGCATGTCTTCGAGCATGTATCCGTATTCCCCTTCTATCCATTCGGGACATTGTTCAAATGTTATTGTCGGTTCGAAATGTCCAAGTTCTGGACGTCTTCTACATTCTATCATCAGTTGTTTATCTTCACCCTTCGGGACAATCCTTCTCGATTGGCCACAACCTCTAAAATCTACATTTCCTTTAAATTTAGCTGCAGGACAATTCCAACAGGTATTTTCAGCATTATGCGGTTTGCTCATATTTGATCACTCTCGTTATATATTCCAGTCAATTTCAATATATCAGGTGGAAAGTTTGAATCTATCAGTTATACTCTCCAAATGTAATTTGCTCAAAGAGCTTTTAGTATTTAATTCCTACCACCAGGTTGATATACTTTTTTATACATCTTCTTCCCTTATTCTATATTAATTGGAAATTCCTTTTACATACTTAGATTCTGTAAATACTATGAAAACAATATTTGGAGATCGGAACTAATTCAAAAAAATTGTTCTACATTTGAAATCACGTCTTTTATACCATCTCTTTTGAATCTATCGGGTATATCTTCGTAATTTCTTTGATATTTTAAAACCTCCCCTACATCATCAAGCCAATTCCCTTCCATGAAATCTGCCCTAGTTATCTCTCTAACAATATTCCACTCTTTAAGCTTCTTAAGACCCGCTTTATCCTCAATGATATCTCTTTTTGTAAGTATCATCGGTTTTTTAGTTCTTATAGCTTCAGCCACCGTGCTGTAACCAAATTTAGAAATCACGAGATCTGAAGCTGCTATGTAATCTTGAACATCATTTTCATCTTCTTGGATAACATAATCTGGGTTTTTTATAATTGGATTATCAGAAAAAGACATGAGATTCATTTCAGACTTTAAACTATCTGGAATCTCGATATTGAATCCATTGTTTTCGTTCACTGATTTACCATGGCTGAAATAAACCAAGGATTTATCTTCACTATGATTTAATACCTCTCTCATCTCAGAGTAACTTCTAGTAGGTTCTCTAGCTACCAAGCCCACTTCTTTTTCCTCAGTAAATGGAGATGAATCTGTGTCAAGGGGTAATTTCAAACCAAGGTCTGCTTTCTGGTACATATTTTTTATCTTCTCAACTTCTTTTGTATCACCGATCATATCTCTGTAAACCTCCCACCATGTAAAATTCGATATACCTATAGAGGGGATTTCAACTTTTTCAGCTACTTCAAAAGGTTTTGCACTTATATCTGAGATGATCAAATCTATATCTTTCTTTTTAGAGAATTTGCTCTCACTACGAATATAAGAATCTATATTCCCTAGACATAATTTTAAACGTGTTTCAGTTTTGTCTATATCTATCTCAAAATTACCATCTGTATAATATCCAAAATCATTCCTAACTCTCCTGAATTTCACCCTCTCTTCATTGACCAAAGTATCAATAACGAATTGAAGTGGATATGAACAGTTCACAATAACTTCTATATCTGAATTGTCATGTATCATTCTCTTTATCACTGCTATACTTCTAGCTGCGTGTCCGTATCCATGATCGGATATGTAATAAGCAATCCTTTTCATCTCAATCTCACCCAAATGTTGATGAGGAAAAACATTACGGATATAAAATAATTATGGGTTTTTGCGAAACATATAGATTAAAAAGGCAGTGATATCCAAACAGTTCTAGATTGTATTTAAAAAAATAAAAAATGAGATCGGTTAAGAACGTTGGTCCTCATCCTTATCTGACTTTCTAAATGTCTTGAGAGATAACCGTATTTTTTTCATCATCGGTAAATCATCAGGCTTTTCTGTAATCACGCTCACCTCCATGTGAGTGCAGTTGGTATTAAGTTTTAGTTATATATTTTTTTCGATTTATAATATAACGGTGTTATGAGATGGTATCACCTATGTAGGATGATATTTCTATTTCATCTTTAAAAAGATTTATTAATCAAAAAATTATACAGATTAAAGAAAATTTGAGGGATTTGAATGAACGAAGGAGCTGCCTGTTTATTCTGTTTTGTACCGATCGTAATAATAATCATAAATATAGCTCTGGCATTATGGGTGTATAATGATGCAAAAAAGAGAGGAGAGAATGAAGTTCTATGGTTGATCGTATTTTTAGTCGGAGGTATCATAGGATTGATCATCTGGTTGATAGTAAGACCCGATGAAAATAAAATCGCTAGTTTTGGTTATGATGATTTTGATAAAAATAAGCGCAGTAGAGATTATGATGACTCTTTAACAGGTATAAGATGCCCCAGATGCGGAAACAAAACCATAGTGGTGGCTGAAGATGGTTCTGCCTACTGTAAAAGATGTGATTATGCTTCTATGAGTTGGGAAGGACAAGACAAAGATGATAATTTTCAATAGTAAAAGAACAGGTAGATGACGAAAAGAATAATAGAAAACAGATATAGACCGTAATCTCGAGCTTTGTGTTTTAATTGTATCATATATGTTCTATTCTTTATCTCATCAAAACTCCTTGCTTTAAGCGCTTCTGAAAGATCATATCCATATCTTATGACAGATGCCATGAAGGGGATGATCATAGGTATCCTTGCTTTTATTCTTTTGATCGGATTCCCCTTGAGATCTAAACCTCTCGATATCTGGGCTTCCTCTATCTTCTTGTATCTTCTTTTCAGGTCCGGAACAAGTCTGAGAGTAAGAGAAAAGATGAAGGCTAATTTCCAAGGTATTTTCAGTTTGACAAGAGTTCTTTCGAACTTTTCAGGGTCAGTGGTAACAGCGAAGAGAGCAGCAGCACTCGCAATGACGAAGAATCTTAGTAATATCATTATGGAAGTTTTGAAACCTCCACGTGTGACAGATAATGTAAAAATTCTTAGATCATATTTCCAGACCACTTCTCCATGTGCATAGAAGAAAAGATTGAGTATCAATAACAGTGGAATCAGTATTTTCAGTGGTGATAGGTAACTTATCAATCGTTTTAATATGCGTCCAGATAAAGCTGTAATCAAGACAATTAACAAAAGAACAGCCAGATATATCGGTAACGGTATCAATATGGCTAATATTATTATGATCAAAACAAAGAACATTTTGGCCCTAGGATCGAAGGTTTCTGAAGAAAATCCATTCATCCTAGTTCACCTCTCTTTTCAGCTATACTGTAAGCTTCTTTCATCGAATCAGGGAAGGTTTTCAGGTTCTTCTCTTTAGCCCATTGGACAATACCTGGTAGTCTGATTCCAGCTTTGTTTAGCAGATGTTCTTTGGTTAAGATATTTCTTGGTTTTCCTTCTGCTAAAACACTTCCCTCATGGATAACCACAAGTTCATCCGCATATTTTAATGCAAATTCAGAAGAGTGGGTCGAGAATATTATGGTTTCATCAATATTTCTAAGTACACTTCCTATCCTCTCTTCTCCCTTCCTGTGCATACTGTGGGTGGGTTCGTCTAAAATCAAAACATCTGGATCACCGGAAAGAACCGATGCTAAGGAGACCAAACGCTGCTCTCCAGAAGAAAGATTATTTGGTAATTCTTTTTTCAGATGCGTAATACCCATTCTTAGTAGTGTCTGTTTTGTTTTATTTTTATAATCTAGATCTAAATTTTTTGGATAGAATTCAACCTCACTTCGAACATCCTCAGCGAAAAATCCTAGCTCAGGATCCTCGGGAGAAAATCCTATCTCCTGCTCGTCTTTTTGAACAGTTCCTTTTGTAGGTTTCAAGAAACCTGCTAATAATCTCAATAAAGTCGTTTTACCGGAACCGTTCTCACCCATGATAGCAGTGATCTTGTCTTTTTTGAAATCCAAGTTGATTTTTTTTAAAGCGTATTTATCCGATCCAGGATATTTGAAAAATAGATTTTTTACCCCTATCATCTCTTCCCTCCTGAATAATTCCTTAATTCCAGTTCAAAAGGGAGTTTGATACCGCTCATAACTAGTGATCCTAACATGCTGTCTGGTTCACCTGAACCTATCAAATTTCCATCTTTTAACAGAACGATTCTATCGCTCTTTTCGTACAGGTCTCTAATATCGTGTTCAGCGATCAAGATTGTCATTCCTTCTTCCTTCAGCCTTTCAATACAATCTAGGACCAGCATCTGATTCCTGTAATCCAGCGGTGATAAAGGCTCATCCAATAATATCACATCAGGTTCTGAGACTATCGTGGATAGTATGGCTACTTTGGTTACTTCACCGTGTGAAAGTTCATCGATATTCCTGTCTAAAAGGTGATCAGCTTTCAGCATGGATGAGTACTTCTTTATCCTACTTTTCATCTCATCTACTGGTAAAGCAGAGTTTTCCAATTCAAAAGCAACATCGGATCTCACATTTCTCCTAACGATCTGTTTTTCTGGTTCCTGGAAAACTATTCCGATCTTTCCATTCTTTTTTATACTTCCTTCCACAGCTAATCCATCGCTGAGTAACTCCTTGATCGCTTTTAAAAGAAGAGTCTTCCCGGATCCGGGTTCTCCACAAATAAGAGTAGTCTCTCCTTTCTTTATATGCAAATTTAAACCGTTCAGAAGGAGCTTCCCTTCATGTGTTTTTACCGATAAATCATATATCTCTATCATGTTGAAGTTGGGGTATATAAGCTTGAAGTATGTGTGATAAAGGTATCGCTACTGCTGCTCCTAATCCCGCCTGGAGTATATCGATAGGTAGTTCAGAAAATATCGCTGCCGGATATCCATACAGATACCACGTTGCTAGAACATAACCTGCTATCATTATCGGAGCACCTAAAAGTATTCCTAACAACTTGCTTTTTATACTTTTTCCACTCACTCTTCCAACCACGAATCCTTCTAGACCTTTAGCAACTAGAGTTATCGGTGACCAAACTGCAAAACCTAAAATCAAATCGGCTGCAGCTGCTCCTATTCCTCCGGCTAATCCTCCAACTATACTACCGAAGAGAAAAGCTGCTGTGTATATAACGATCTCTCCAAAATTTAGATATCCTGGTCCAACAGGAATCGATATCACCATGGTCGCTATCGCTACTGCTGCTGCGAAAACAGCGCTGAAGGCTACAGTTTTTGCATCTAGTTTGGGCTTATCCTTGATCTTAACACCTCAATTTCCTGAAATGAGTGAGCAATTTAATATTTCCGGAAGGTCGGCCTCGATATGCTTATTTTAACATAATTGTGATAAATATAAATCCATCATCACACATATTGTTTAATTGAAAATGGTGATTTGACAATGAAAGGATACACGAACAAGATGTTGGTAATAGATCTGACAAAAAAAGATTACGAAGTTAAGGATATACCAGAAGATTGGTTCAGAGATTATATCGGTGGAGAGGGTGCAGCCATCCGACTTCTTTACGAACATATAAGGAAGGATAAGGGTCCTCTAGACGAGGAACAACCGCTGATTTTTTCTACCGGTCCTTTGACAGGAACATCGGTACCGTCAAGTGGGCGATGGGACCTTGTGTTCTATTCACCGGCAACAGGTACGATCGGTGCCTCAAACTGCGGTGGTAGACTGGCTCCACAGATCAAGAAAGCAGGTTACGATATGATGATGGTGAAAGGGAAAGCTGAAAGTCCTACGTACATAACTATCATGGATGATGGAGTGAAGTTCCACGATGCTTCCAAGTTATGGGGTAAAGGTGTCAGTGATACAGAAGATATGATCAGAGAGAAGATCGGTATAGAAGGTGTGAAGATCGCTTCCATAGGTCAAGCCGGTGAGAATAAGGTGATGTTCGCTTCAGTCATGGATGACAAGCACCGTGCTGCAGGAAGAGGTGGAGCAGGAGCCGTGATGGGCAGTAAGAACCTGAAAGCTGTTGCAGTCAAAGGAACCAGTGATATACCCGTAGCGGATGAAGAAAAGTTGAAAGAAGAATCAAAAAAGGCTAGAGAAGAGTTGTTTGAAGAGGCCTTCGTTAGAGACGAACTGAAACCTTATGGAACCCCGTCATTCTACGATTCTATAGATGATCTTGACATGCTCCCAACAAAAAACTGGCAGAACACCACGTTCCCAGATGGGAGAGAGTTCTTGAATCATGAGGCTTACCATGAAACTTTAGATGTGAAAGCGTACGCCTGTCACGGATGTCCTATCGCATGTGGAAGACATACGGAGATCAAAGAAGGGAAGTACAAAGGTGAAAGCGGCGGTGGTCCAGAATACGAAACTGTTGCTGCTTTTGGAAGCAAATGTTTGGTTAAAGACCTGAACGCTATAGCTAAAGCCAATTATGTAGCAAATGATGCTGGTTTGGATGTTATATCGGCCGGTCAAGTTATCGCTACTGCGATGGAATGGTTCGACGAAGGGATCATCAACGAAGAAGATACTGATGGGATCGACCTGAGCTGGGGTAAAGGAGAAGCAGTCATCGAACTGGTCAAGAAGATCGCTGAAAGAGACGGATTCGGAGATGTGCTGGCTGAAGGAGTAAAGCGTGCTGCTGAAAAGTATGGAGATAGGGCAGAAAGAGCTGCCATGCATGTAAAAGGGTTGGAGATGGCCGCAGATGGTGTGAGATCGACTAAAGGTGAAGGAGTCGTTCATGCAGTTTCGCCTCGTGGTGCTGACCACCTGAGACCCTGGGCACCTACAATAGATTCCTTCGGATACAGGGATGAAGAACTTGGGATTGAAGGAGAAGATATCGATAACCTGGAGGATGGAAATAAATGGTGGATAAAGCCATTCCAGGAGTTGAGTATGGCTACTAACATGCTGGGAGTCTGTCTATTTACGGTGATAACGTTGGCCAATAAGGCATCTACGTATGCGAAATTACTATCGACTGCTACCGGAGAAGAATACAGCAAGGATGACTTGTTGAAGGCAGCTGAAAGAGTTATCAATATGGAAAGGATGATCAACGTTTCTCTAGGATTCGATAGGGAAGATGATTCACTTCCTGAGAGATTCTTGAAAGAACCTGCACCTGAGGGAAGAGGTAAGGGACAGACGGTCGATTTGGAAGCAGCATTGGACAGCTACTACGAATCAATGGGTTGGGACATAGAAACAGGAAAACCTACTGATGAAAAACTGGAAGAACTAGGATTGGAATGGATTAAATAGTTAAAAAACTTTTTTATTTTTTATACTTGTCTGAAAAATATTTATACACATAAATACGAGTTAAAGTAAATGGAGAGTGATAACTTGAAAGTACTTATTGGTGAGGAGGATAGAGCTTCTAGAACTATATTGGAAAAGACTATGAACGTGATGAATCACAAGGTCAAAGCAGTTGAAGATCCAGATGAATTGATGGATGTGTTAGATAAGAAGAAAGACGTTGACATAGTATTCTTGGGGATGAAGTTATAGGGAAAAAGTGGTCTTGATCTAACCAAAGATATACTTGAGAAAAAAAATTGATAATAGACCATAAACCATCCTAGTAGCATCTGAGGACCAAGATATAGACCTTATAGGAGCTTTAGAGAATGGCTCTGATGATTTCTTGTTAAAACCCCTAAATGAAGAAAAAATAAAATCTAGGATAAAAAAAGCGAAGACCAGTATAGAAGTTGAAAGGAGAGGATTGAAAGTAAAACCACTAGATGATCTGAAGAAAGAACATGAACTGCTGAGAAGGATGATAAATATACTAGAAGTCGCTCAATTCAGGATCAAAGAAGAAGTTCCTGAAAAAGTGTTAAATTGGATAGGATCAGCCAGTTTGACATTGGACCAGGAAGTTCATCATAAGAAAGAAACGTATTATCTGATCAGCTTTATAGAGAATGCTACAGAAGAGCAGGGTGAAGCAGAAAGGTCTAAACTGTTTTCACGAGCATCGTTGAAGCAAGTTGAAGAAGAGCACGATAAACTGGAGAAGATGGTCAAAGAAATACAGAAGAAAGTCAAAGGATATAAGGAAGGAAAAGTAAGTACAGGGGAGATCAGAAACATGCTTAGAGATTATAAAGAATTGATGAGAGATCATCTAAGAAGAGAGGAGAGATTCCTGTTCCCACTATCATCCAAGTATATCGATGAAGATACTGCTGAAGAACTGATGGTTAGATTTGATAAGATCGAAGAGAAGGCTGGCTACGATAAACTAGAGAAGTTCGAACAACAGATCTCTAAAGGTGAAGAAACCCTTTACATTACATGATTCTTTTTTTTATAATTGTATAGTATTATAATTGGGAATGGGGAAGAAATATAGATATATTAACTATTATTTATTGATATTACTTTCTTCTATCCTGACCAATATGAACAAAGTACTTTATTTCATCCTGGAATCGACCTGATATATGATGAAAGCAGTTATCACTGCAATAACAGCTGGCCACATATCGGTGCTGAGATAAAAACCAGGGACCTTTGGATTATAAGTTGCTATGGGAAAGAACATCGTGTATGAACGTCCGGAGACCTTAATCAGGAATGCATCTAAAAAAAGATGTGAGAACACTCCTACACTGAGTAAGGATAGTACATATCTGCTGTCTTTTTCATCTACGAAAAGCGTCAATACCGCTATAACTATAACAACTCCACCTAATGTGTGCAGTGGCTGCCAGGAAAAGGGAATATTCAATGTTTTTTCGATAAGAGCCGATTCCAGAATTAGCCCTATCCTTGTAAGGTCTGGTAGAACGGAGCCTATCATCAGTATCGTTATGAACTGGGCGTTTATTTTTTTGAATCTCCAAGAAAGTATCGTTCCGATAGAGAAGGCTACTAGGGAATGAGTGAGCAGATCAGCCATCGTCCTTACCTCCTTGTATCGCCTGTTTTAGAGACATTGGTTCATCTCTACGTTCGAACCAGTTTTCTTCACTGTTCCATCTCCACTGCTTGACTATTCGTATAAATATCCAAGAAGCCCCTACAAAAGATATTCCGTACATGTAAACGTAGTTGAGAAATGGGACAGAGAACGAGTTCTCAGCTTCTATCGTATAATCTTGCTTAACCGTTCCGAAGACTGATAGTCTATCCCCTTTTTCCACATCCTCGTCAGTTCCGGTCACCCTGAGTGTCTTTTCCTGTCTTCCGTATTCTATCTTTACCTCTATAGGATCAGTGTTGACTACCTCTCCGGTGACATCTGCCTTCTCATCTATGTGGTTATCGTAATCTTTGATCAATTCTTCGGAACCAGGATAGTTGCCCTTCTCTGGTTCCGGTTCTAAACTCCCGTACCATATGAATAATATGAACAGTATCAAGAGGAGAACTACTATTGTAAGATTCCTGTATTTTGAATCGGCGAACATGTACATCTTGTAAATTAAGGGCTAAATATTTGATTCTATCGATTTTTTAAAAAATTTCCCTCCATCATCCTGTACTTTCATCATCACCAAATCTGCTCTTAAGCATGTGAATGAATTGATCCAGGCCAGATTCTTTATCAATTATCTTCTCTTTCCACCAGCCTTTTCTGTATAATAGGTAAGCAACGATTCCTGTGATCACATTGCTGGAAGCTATCGCCAGCCATGCACCGGTTGAGTTCAAGACCAGGGCAAAGGCTAGTATCAATATCATAGGTATCCTGAGACCCCAAAGTCGGAGTAAGCTCAAAGCGAACTGCTGACCAGTATGTCCTGATCCGTTAAGGGCACCAGAAACACCCTCATATATCGCGAAAAAAGGTCCGCCTATCGCTAAGATGGCCAAAAATCTTGCTCCGATCTCAATAACCAAGGGCTCATCGACGATAAAAAACCTCATTATCTGATATCTGAACAATACGAAGGATATCGAGACCAGAGACATGAAGAATATCATCACTATCGTTGCTCTATTGGTCGTCTTCTCGGCCCTGGTTTTTTTATCGGCTCCAAGTGCTTGACCCACCATGGTGCTGATAGCCATCATCAGTCCACCCAGGAACACGAAGGTTATGTTGATAACCCTACTACCTATTCCGTAGGCGGCCAAAACCTGTTCCTGCATTGGAAGCATGGCCAAAAGACCAGTCATCAGGACGAAACCTACCGATTCCTCTATCCTCCCTAAAGTGGCTGGTAATCCAACACTCACAAATTTTTTTATCTTTTTGATATCAGGTTTGAGGTGGTGCAGTTTCAGTTTGATATCGACCTTACCTGCCCACAGGATGTAAATGGCTATTCCGGTCCCCACGCCCCGCGCGAACACAGTGGCTACAGCCGCTCCTCTTATACCCATACTAGGGAAAGGCCCCAGACCGAAAATCAGAACTGGATCCAAGATGATGTTTATAACAACGGAAACAGTCATGACAAGCATCGGGGTTATGGTATCACCCCAGGCTCTCAATGAGAAGCTGAAGGCGGCGAATGTCAGCAATAGAGGAAAGCCCAAGAAGATTATCTGGAGATATGATGTTGCATATGGGACCAGATCTGCTTCCTGTGTCAAGAGATTGAGAAAATCTTCAGCTATGAGGAAGCCGACTCCTCCAAGGATCGTGGATATCACTAGGAACATCAGGAAGAGTTGACCGGTATCGTGATAAGCTTCGTCATATTCTTTAGCTCCAGTGTGCTGAGATATCATGGAGATACCTGCAATACCGAGTCCCATCTCAACGGACAATAGTAGGAAAACGAAGGGCCAGGCCACGCTGATGGCTCCTACGGAGAGTGTGTTCTCAGGTGGGGGTAATCGTCCTAACCATATTGTATCGATAAGATTATAAGTGGTCTGCAGTAACTGGGCGACCATCATGGGCCATGCTAATTTGAACAGAACCGGTAGGATCTCTCCATTTCGTATCTCTTCCTTTGATGGACGCCCCATCTTTTCCTTGAGAGTGGTGTAGACAGATTTACCCTCAGCCATATGCTAAATGTTAAAGAGATTAACTATATTAAAATTAGCACGATATTTTTTACAAAAAAATTCATCATTCTCCTAGAAAAAGCTCATCTCGATGTTCTTGCAGATAGTATATCACCAATACCAGTGCGGTGATGTTTATCGGCAGCGCAACCCAGAGCCACCAGTAACTTTCTGGAGTGGCGTTAAGTTCTTCTGTAGCTGCAATCACTTGACCATCCTCGTTAACAGCTTCGATCCGATAGGTGTATTTGATTCCATTTTCTACATCATCATCCAGGTACGAGGTCCCTTCGACCTGTGTGTAGTTTTCGCCGTTCTTGATTATATTATAATGGCTTATCGAGACTTCCTCGCTGTTGTTCTTAGAAAGATTCCAGGTCAGTTCGACTTCACCATCTCTAGGCACTGCAAAAACACGTTTGAAGGTCCAGTTTTGCTCGTTTTTATTGGAGATCTTGGACTCATTTATTGTTTTCGAGTTCATTTTATTGTGAGTTAATACAGCAGTTGTAGAAAGGATAATTACAGCTGACAGTAACACGAAAAGCAGTATCATCGTTCGAGAGCTTTCATCACTCATCGATTCATATTTACACGAATTAAGATTTAAATCTGTTCCTAAGTTTGCTAGCTTGTATTACTCGCTGTTGAAGTTAGTATTCTATATTCTATCTTTATTCGATGGATGGTAAGTCGGAAGAGTTAGGATATGCGCAGAAACACCGACAGCGATGAGAAGGAGTAGGATCCGAATGAACAGCATATCCACGAAGTAAAAAGCGGAGAAAAGTATCAAAGTCCAAAGGAGGAAAAGAGTCACAGATTTGGCTTTCTTTGAGATACCTCTTCCTTCGATGTAATTGGTGATGTAATCTCCGAAGATCCTGTTATTCAACAGCCACCTGTGGAATCTTTTAGAACTCTTCGAATAACATAATGCTGATAGAAGCAGGAAAGGTGTGGTCGGGAGAAGTGGTAGAACGATACCTAAGAGACCTATCCCTAATGAAACTGTTCCAGCCATCAGTAGAACGCCTCTGACCAGGGGATTGGGAGATATCTTGAGTTTAGAATAGTCTTCTATGTTTGTATTACTAGATCCATCCATCTTCTGCCTATGGTAAGATTGGTTTGATTGTAAAAAAAGATTGTTAAAGTGTCTTATCTGAATTCAAAGTTCCTTCTGAATTCTTTACTTCTTCTTGAGTGTATTACTCACCTTTTTTGATCTGTTCGACACCCTCAATGGATTTATTTAATATATCTTCCAAAGAGATAAGTTGTAAGTCTTTTGACTGTAAAGCCTTTTGTTTCACTTGACCTCCACCTCCGCCTAAATTATGAGGAATTAAAAATTCCTCTAATGATGAGGAAGCTATGCTTCCTCAAAAAGACGGAGGAATCCTGTCGGTTTCAAGACGCATACGACACATCCTCATCGGCATGGGTAGCCTCAGAAGTGCTGTCTTGTGGCACGGTCAATCGTGCCCCGTGCGAGGTCAAGTCATCGCCTTCCGTTTTCTTAAGAAGGCTCTCTCGACCACGCTTCGCTATAGAGATCGAGGCTGATAGGTCTGCATGATATTCGGTGATAGGACAGTCATCGTTCTTGCATCTGAACAGGTCGCCTTTACGGACACCTTTCTCACCACAGTGATGACACTCTTTAGAAGTATTCTTTGGATTTACATAGACCACGGGTATACCTTCGTCAAAGGCCTTGTACTCTATCTGTTCCTGTATCTTCCTGAAAGCCCACGAATGTAGTCTTTCGTTCATATACTTGCTGTAGCCCAAATTCTCCCGTATATACTTCAAATCTTCCAGCACGATTACTGGTTCATCGAACTGCTTCACATACTCGACCACTTCACGGGTGGTCTTGTGTATGATGTCGTCCATCCTGTTCCAGATATTGTCACCTATATCGTCAAATATCTTCTCACTGCCTCTTGATTGGAGTCTCTTTTTCACGGTGTGCCACTCCTTGCGGAGTTTCTTACACTCATTACCACTCCAGATTTCTCCACGCATCGGTTCAACACCGCCGTTCAGGGAACATCCCGCTACAAGCGTGTTGTCGCCTACATCGAGACCTACTGTTGTGGCACACTCTCTTGGATTCCGTACCTCGACCTCGTATTTCACAACTATGTGAACATAAAACTCGTCATCCTTTCTGATAACCTGTACTTCTCCCATCCTCACTTCTTCATCCATCAACTTGTGATAAAATTTCTCTTGATTGGGATTGATCTCTATCGGACACCAATATCCACCCCTCTGCCAGGTCGATGGAATGTTGACATAGAACTCGTAATAGTTATCTGGCTGATGGTCAAGTTTTACTCCTTCATTAGTGATTTTCAAAGCGTTGTCATCCGATACCTCTTCCCCACCATTTTTAACTACTTTTGGAATATGTTTCTTCAAGGTATTCTTCATATATCCCGAAAGGTCGTACTGAACAACAAGGTCGTTAGCATCCGAAATAGTGTCTATACTATCTTCTACACCTTCCTCCAAAGCCTCTTGATATGCTTTGAAGGAACGGCCAAGTAACTCCTTCTTCTTCCTGTTCGGCTTGAACATTTTTGCCCGTAGAGTTCTTGTCTGTTCAGCTTCCATCTTACATCCCATTGGTATACTAGTATTTAATTATCCAAAGGGGTGGTGTATGAAAGTGAAATTGACACGCCCTAACCCTCGCCTGAATACGGAGGTATGCGGGCTTAACTTATATCATGATTATATAATTTTGGGTATTATATAATTTTGGGTTTCTCATATCAAATCTTTTTATTCTATGAAAATGGATGGGTTCGTTATTTAACGATGAGCTCAGAATCCTTTAACTTTCTCAGCACATCTTTTTTAACATCTTCATATCTTGGTGATCTTTCTAAGATGACAGCTAGATCTTCGTTCCATTCAGACTTAGATATGTTTATATTTACTTCTAGAGGCTGATCTACTACTTTCATCTTTTTTTCGAAAAGCTCCTTGTTTATATCAACATCTTGTTTGAATAAAAACCACACATCGTATAGATCTCTACCTTTATTTCTCGTGCTAAGAGCCCTCAATTTCTCACACAGGATTTCCTCTTTTTGAAGACCAAGAACTGTGACAGCTCTCGTTTCCGGATAATCAAAGAATAGCCTTTTCCATCTAGGTTCTAGGAATATGTCATCTCTTTTTGAGATCTCTAACTCGATATTCCCTATAGATTTATCTGATCCATCGTACAATGGACCACGGTACCTTAATCGGCTTGTAAAAGATATCTCGCTTTCATTGATTTTATCGATATTGGCTTCTATACCGTATGGGGAAAGGTTGGAAGCGGTACTTTTTAAAATATCTATTAGATTTGAACTCTCTTTGGCAGTGAAATCTAAGTCTTCTGAAAATCTATCTAGACCGAATGCATGTTTAAGATATGTACCACCTTTGAAGGCTAGAGAATCGAATTCATCATAAAGTTCCTGTAAAAATAACGACTGAATATAATCTTGCTCTAGAATGTGGAGTGGCAAATTATCTCCATGTATCTTCCTTAATTCACCTCTAGTAATCATCCTATCCTCCTGTTCACGTATAATTTCCATTCTGAATTCAGATTTTTATTTTCTTTTTTTGGATCTAGCTTTGAATAAGTTTTGATCATATTTTTTAATTCGTCTCTTTTGAATTCGATTTCTTTTTTATCAAGGATAAATCCCAACCTAGAAGCTATTGTAGAATTATTAGTTTTCTTACAGTAAGTTAACAGTTTATCTGTGTTCAGATTTTTTGGAAGGGATTCATAAATATGTGATATACCAGCTGAGTATTCAGGATGTCTTAATGAATCTATTATGGTTTTTTCTCTATCAGATACGATTACTTTAGCATATCTTTCATAGCCGAAGAAGAATTCTTTTTTAACTGTGATATATCTTATCTTTTGACTTTGTATTGTTAAAGATCGTTTTCTTTTAGTGGTTATCAGAAAAACGGTCCTAGGTACTTGATTTGTCATGTCATGATAGTGCATTGCACTCCAAAATGCGATATAGGATGGTTTAAAGATCTCAGGAACTATTTCATATATATCCAATTCATTCCATTGTTCAGTTAAAATATATTTTCCTCTTTCTATGCTCTTGATAATGTCTTTTTCCTTCATATTCCCTATTATCCTGTAGACATTTTGTTTTGATATATCTAGAAATCTTCCAACATCTTTAGGTGTGAAGATTATCTTATCTTTGGATTTGATCTCTGAGATTACTTGTGATTCCCTTTTCGATATGCTTGGCATGGCGATCACAAACTATTTTCTCTGTAACTAAGTAATATGTTTATCATATAAAAAGATTACATAAAATATAGGTAAATTTTCAGGATGTTGTACCCAAATTCGTTATCTCATCCGTTAATTTCCCGTCTTCGATATGGATGTATCCGCTGATATATTTATCACATTCAGGACAAATTTCATGGATCTCGATTGAACCTTTCTCGATGTTCATTTCTCTGATGTCCAATTCATCTCCAACTTCGTATGTTTCTAGGATACGATCTAACGCTTTGGTCTGCCAGACAAATTCCTCTTCTGAATGACCGCATTCAGGGCAGGTGAAACTTGCCTTTACATTATCGAACATACCCATATTTTTCCTCGGATGTAGATGTGGGACGTATTATTTATAATGTTGTATATTTATGGTTAAGAAAATTTTTCCTTTACCTCTTCATGGGAATAAACATTCCCTTCCTCTATATCTTTTAGACCTTCCTTTAACTTCTCTTCAAATTGTGGTTCTGAAAGACAGTGGTCTATAGTATCTTCGATCATATCAATAGTTCCTCTACCCCATTCTTCGATATGTGGGAATTTTGATAAAAAATTCTCACTAGTCACAAAATCCTACGTGATTTTGTTCCTATATCCATTCAAGAAAAACATCCTTGCTAAGAGGGGATTAAATGGTTTAGACTCATGCTCATGTTTTAGTGTTTCAACGTCCCAACCATTTGGTAGACTTCCTGGATTCCAGATCTCTATCCTATCATCGAAGATCCTTACCTGGGTTTTAGAGGTAGTTTGGTAATCTCTGTGGACTATAGCATTTGTGATCGCCT
>JBKHIX010000133.1:0-4103 GCA_046538435.1 Thermoplasmata archaeon
AATACACATTCCTACTCCTAAAAATATATTTCGTTAGTCCTTTTCCTCGTTTTCCAGCTATATCCTTTATCAAGCCCGAAAAAAGGATGTTGGTATTTTCGGGGATTAAATTCCCGAACTCGAAGGATAATTTACAAAATTTTCCTGTTGATCCACCGGCAATCATAGTGAAATCCGCAAAGCAACCATATCAAAATCATCTTCCACCCATCATAAACCGAGATTATATTTACACCCTTTATTTTCCTTCTACACTCAGAATCGTGAAAATCATGAAATGTCAAACCTGCGATACCGATGAAAACGTGATAAAAAATGGATTACGGGAAACAAAGAAAGGTACAATCCAGCGGTACTACTGCAAATCGTGTGGTAACTCATTCAGCGATTCAAAGTCACCACGAACCGAATATCCCGAAAATGTGATCCTGTACACCTTAGAGCAGTACAATCGAGGTTATCCAGCTAAGGTCGCAAAGAAACGTACCGGTAAGAAATACCAATACTCGCCTCCCATGAGCACTATCTACACCTGGATAGATCGTTATCGAGATACCCTAACTTTCCTCAAACTAAGAAAGAAATACGACGTCCATCCTGATAATCTTACCACAACTCACGAGCTAAAGCACCAGCAGGTTTACCCCTTCACTTATCACAACCTAAAGATAAATATTCATTCGAAACAACGCCCCGAACTCAGAAGATACATCAATTGGATAGAAAGATCTTTAGATAGAGACATGTTCCTAAGCGGTCCTCGCTGCTCTTCGACCGAGATAGATCAGGATCCAAACATTGAAGAGAAAGACAAACTTACTACAGAGCTTACCCAACTCGCTTTCAATTCACAGCCTAAAAATTCCAACAAATCGCCACACGAGCTTGTAGAGGATTTCTTTCTCATCAACGACTCATCCACTGTCTGCACTGAACTACCTGTGTTCATTAACCCTTCAGAAACAGATCTCGATGTTGATGACCCCATCACTGGCCACATAGATCTCATACAGATCAGGTACGACGATCTTTACATCCTAGACTATAAACCGAACCTCAACCATCCAGAACGTCACGCTTCTCAACTCCAACTGTACAAAAAGGCGATACAGGAACGTACCTCAATACCTGAAGACAAGATCAATACTGCAGTTTTCAATCGTCACGACTACTACGAATTTGATTAATACAGCAAATATCAGCATTTTCAGCGAAATGTTTAATATAATGTTTGATGTGTTTAGTGATAGAGGTGTTAAACATGTACAGAATTGATCGGAACGAAATTTCATTGGATGATAAGCTCCTCAATTACGCCTCTTACCTTATAATCAAAGAGTATGAATCGATAAAAGACGAAAAACCAAATGGTCTCTTTTTCAATAAGATAATGTCCTTGCTTAACAAAAATATTGATAATTTCAAATTATCTCATTATTGGTACAGGTATGGAGATCAGGTTTGCCGGCAAAAAATGCCTAAAAATCTAGAATGGACCAACGTTGAATTGAACGAAACAAAAGTAGATTGGAAATACAATATTCCTGAATTTTTTAAAGAATTCGAAGGACATCCGATAGAAGGAGAGATCAAATCTTTAGTTAGCAAATATAACGACAATTTTGATGAGTTGATCGATGATGTTTACTCATATGCGCCATATGAGTTTCAAAGAAGATTTTTAGAATTGAGAAAAATGTTCTATGGGGCAAATAATGCTTACAATTGGGATATGGAAAGTTATAAAGAACTGTCAAAACCCATCTTTAAAGATACATACGATAGCTTTCCTATACATGATTTTAAAGAGATAGAGGAAGAATACGATTTAGTTAGAACTTTCATAGAAGCGAAACTGGATAGCGAAAACTGGAAGTTCAAAATTTTGGAGAAAATATCAACGGATTTTTGGTTTTTGTTTTGTTACCATTTAAGGATGAATCCTAAAGCTCGAGAAAATATACCTTCCGATATCTTACATCATTGGGAAGAAAAACTCTCTATGGACGCAAACAGGCACCGAAAAAGTATCGCAGATACGATAATAAAAAGTATAGAAAGGGATTCGAATTTATTGGAATATGAACCAATCAACGAGTTTTACAAATGGAGAAAAGAGGACAAAAAAGAAACAGAAAAGTTGATCGACGAGTTTGTAGATAATTACACGGCCCATTCGCCTGCGTGATACTTGATGACGACTCCACCACTAATCCTAGATACCAACGTTTTCAGTAGAAAAGATTTTTTGAATTGGCTTGATTCATACCATGGAGAAAAAAACCTTCCAGTCGTTGCGTATGCGGAGATATGTGTAGATTATGTAAATAGAACTGGTAGTACTTCCCAGATAAGAAATTTATTGAACAAATTAAACATCAATATCGAAAGACTGGAATCACGAATTGCTGAATATGGAGCGATCTGCGGATCAGAAGGTGATGATTTCAGTGATAATGCAAGAGATTATCTCATCGGTGCACATGCTCATACACCCCCGTTGATTCTAGTCACCTCTAATGTTGATGATTTTTGGTTTTTGGAAGATAGGGTAATAACCCCAGATGAATGTATGAATAGATATGGTCGATTTTGAAAATCAGAATTTTTTCCCTAATTCTCTAAAAATGTTTAAATAAGGAAATAAACAATAAGTGAAATAAGGTAGCTCCTAGACCAAGGGGTTATCTTGTAAACTCAGGTATATATCTTTCTTTTTTATTTTTTTAATAAGATGTCTTTTTAGTCTAATGAAAACATTCTGGATTACTAAATAATCTTATTACATTTGATAATAGACAGGCGTGCAGATAGAAAACGCTTTAAAATCTAAACCAAACGTCCACTGAAAACACCTTAAAATCACTAAAAAACTCCTTAAACCCTCACATCATCACGAAAAGAATCACCTTCTTGATTTGGTCCGTTTCGGGTGGTGCTTTTTTGTTCTTCAGGGATCTCGGGTAACCTCCTTTTCGGGTATTTTTCCCTCCCATTTATATCTTATTGTCTCCACCACCCCACTATACTAATTATCAAATATGGCAGCTGATCCCTTATCCAGTGATCTAATAATCATCTTCTGTCAACCATCTTTGATATATCAACTATGGCAGTTATGCCCTAATCTATTATCAACGATAGCAGGTGAATCATATATCAACTATAGCATCTAACCACCGTAGTTGATATATGAACAACAGCATCTATCAGATTCAATGAACCTGTATAGAGAGTAGGAATCTTTTGATTCCTGCGCAGCTAACCGTTAATATTTTAACTACCCTATCATTGCCAACTCGATTATTCCATGATCTGTCCAAATTGCAATTCAGACGAAAACGTCATCAAGGCAGGTTTGCGTGAAACTCAAAAAGGCACTATCCAACGCTGCAAGTCCTGCTCAAAATATTTCTCCAATTCAAAACAAAGCTATTCTCAATATCCCTTGCGAGTTATACTCTACGCTCTTCAGCAGTATAATAAAGGCTACCCAGTTCGGAAAGTAAAAAAGCAGACAGGCAAAAAGTACCATCAATCCCCGCCCGTTCAAACTATCTACTCATGGATAGACCGTTATAAAGACAAACTCACATTCCTCAAACTTAAAAAGAACTATGACATAGACCCCGAAAACCTCACCACAATACACAATTTCCAACATCAGCAAGTCTACCCATTCACCTACCATCACCTTAAGCTCAGTATTCACTCAAAACAGAGACCCGAACTCAGAAGATACATCAACTGGCTCGAGCGATCCTTAGACAGGGATATGTTTCTCAAAGGACCTCGCTGCTCTTCTACAGAAATAGATCAGGATCCAAAAATTGAAGAGAAAGACAACATCACGCCCGAACTCACCGAACTCGCTTTCAATTCTCAACCTAAGAACTCCAACAAATCGCCCCATGAAACTGTAGAGGAATTCTTCCTCATCAACGACTCCTCCACTGTCTGCACTGAACTACCCGTTTTCATAAACCCAAAAGAGACAGAAATAGATGTAGACGAACCGATCACAGGCCACATAGACCTTATCCAGATAAGATACGACAACTTATACATCCTCGATTACAAGCCAAACTTGAATAAACCAGAAA
>JBKHIX010000134.1:0-4101 GCA_046538435.1 Thermoplasmata archaeon
CCAAACCGAGAGAACGAGCGATTATCGAATATGCCCCTCCCGCACCTATTTTCATATTCGTGATTATAGATGACATCGATAAGGCTGTGATACCAGTTATGAAAAATGCAAGTCCAATAATAGACCAGGCGCCAAATAAGCCTACATTACCCACCACCCAGCCCAATCGTAGGAACATTATAACGCCTAAAATGGTCAATACAGTTGGTACGAAAACACCACTTATCATCCCCAGTTTCTCCTTTTGACTATCTGATTCTTTAGCCATAGTCAGTCCTATTATGGATTTTACGATAATTATTTTTTATGTATAAAATTGAAAAAAGCTTCACATCTTAGATCTCTTATACTTCTTCTTCAACTTGAATATCTTATCATGCTTTGTTAACCAGTTATTTTTCAAGAACTTGACCAAAATATCCATGTATTGAGCTATACTTTCCTCATCATTTTTCTCGTAAACCTTAGAGACTAAAAAGTATTCGTCACTAACTTTAGTAATAATATGGACATAATCTTCAGTATTCAATGATATATAATCGATCTTTTTATCACTTTCAAAACCTAAACTATCATAGACTGAATAATAAGTTCTCGCAGATAAACCACCCTCGTATTCATCAGCCTTCTCATGTATGATCTGATTTCTATTATTTACAAGAGCACAGTAAGCAACTTTGTTGGAACCGATCAATTTGTTTAAGGAATTATCCAACTCCCCTTTGATAAGTATCTGGATATCCTCATCATCCATCCTCTCTGCTACGGTTTCTTCTTCCTCTTCGATCTCTTCTTCTTCGATTTCAGAAGCTTCTTCCCCAAATTTAAATTCGAAAAAATCTGGTTCCTCTTCTTCAGAGATGGTTCACACCTCTTGTAATACTGGTAAAATCATTTTTCAATTATAACCACCTAACCAAACTGACAGATTTAAACCTGTAAACAAAGGTTTGATATTTTATATAAATTTTATTTTCTCATTCTAAAGATCGATTTATGACTAAAAATCTTAAATCATCATCACAAAAAGGTATATAACAACCTCTTCACTATATAAATCAATGATGAATACTCCAGAAGACCATACTTCAGGCTCAGGAACAAAGGACTTCTACACGATACTGGTAGTAGATGACGATGAAAGTATTTTAGATCTGTTAGACCAGATACTAAAAAACAATAATAGATTCGACTGTGCAATTTGTACTGTTGAAACTGCAGAGGAAGCCGAAGATGAACTTCTAGAAAGAAAATACGATCTCATCATAACTGATCAAAAATTACCTGGAACCAATGGTACAGAGTTTCTAAGTAAAGTAAAAGATAGATATCCTCAGGCGGTAAGGATGCTAATTACAGGTTATTCGGACCTGGATATCGCAAAAGAAGCCATAAATGAAGCGGAAGTGCACAGCTTCATAGAAAAACCGTGGGATAATAAAGAACTGATAGAAAAAATCTATGAAAATCTAAAAAAGA
Source organism: Thermoplasmata archaeon (assembly GCA_046538435.1). Classification (GTDB taxonomy): domain Archaea; phylum Thermoplasmatota; class Thermoplasmata; order Halarchaeoplasmatales; family Halarchaeoplasmataceae; genus CAYSTL01. The sequence goes on from JBKHIX010000134.1 coordinate 1,480, forward strand.
TGGGCGAAAGGACAAGTGAAAGCGATATAATCAAACCAAGAGATATGAGAGAAGCTATAACAAAAATAGAGAGTACTATAGAGGAGGGTTTACAATCATCATCTCAGGATTTTACACGAATTTCAGCTCTAGGCGGGATAGATCGAGAAGTCAGCAAGACTCTTACTTTTGAATTTAGTTCAGTTTCTGATTTCAATAAATTTCCATTCGAATTGAAACACATGAATCTAAGTGATGTTGATGTAAGGATAGAGGATTTTAGAGTCTACTCAGATAGATTCAGAATCACAATCTCATTATCCAAAGGATAATCTTTAGTGATGGAACAATCGCATTCCTGAAAATGCCATCACCATATCATATTCATCACATGCTTCTATAACAACATCATCTCTAATAGAGCCGCCAGGCTGCACTATATATTTTACACCGCTCCGATGTGCTCTATCGATGTTATCCCTGAATGGAAAGAACGCGTCTGAACCTAAACATACATCATCGAATTTAGAAAGCCATTCCTCTTTCTCTTCTTTAGTTAGTCTTTCAGGTACTTTTTCGATTGATTTCTCCCAGTACTTCAGTTCTTTATCCGTTAAGTCGTCTCTCAGGTAATTATCTACGGCATTATCTTTTTCTGACCTTTTCGTCCCATCTCTAAATTTTAAATCGAGAAGGTCGGGATGCTGCATCAGGAACCACTTATCAGCCTTATCTCCAGCTAACCTTGTACAGTGAATTCTGGACTGCTGTCCTGCACCGTTACCTATCACCTGGCCATCATAAACATAACAAACAGAGTTCGATTGAGTGTACTTCAATGTTATCATAGATATGACCAAGTCTCGTTTCGCTTCTTCAGGTAAGTCTTTATTTTCAGTCACGATCTCTTTAAGGTCATCATAACCAGGTACTTCATCCCTTCTCTGCTGCTCGAAAGTTATACCAAATATATCTCTAGTTTCGTTTCCTTCCGGAGAGTAGTTTTCATCCATCTGGATTATGTTGTAATTTCCTCCCTTCTTTTTCTTCAATATCTTTAAAGCTTCATCAGTAAATCTAGGAGCTATTATCCCATCAGAAACTTCCTTCCTAAGGACTTTAGCAGTAGAGACATCTACTTCATCGCTGAGAGCAGCCCAATCACCGAATGATGATACTCTATCTGCTCCTCTTGCCCTGACATATGCTGAAGCTAAAGGAGAGAGATCCATATCTTCCACAAAATATGCCTTTTTGAGTGATTCACTCAATGGTTTTCCCACAGCTGCCCCAGCAGGACTCACGTGTTTAAAAGAAGCTGCAGAAGGCATATTCAATGATTGTTTCATCTCTTTAACCAACTGCCATGAATTCAAAGCGTCCATGAAATTGATGTAGCCAGGTTTCCCATTCAATATCTCAAATGGAAAATCTTTCCCATCTTCCATGTATATCTTAGCATTTTTTTGACGAGGATTAACTCCATACTTAAGGTCGAATGATTTCATCGATTACCACTTCTATTTACCGTATTATCTATAAGGATATAAAATCAACTAATCTAGTTAAACAAAAAAAAATAAAATTTCTACATCCTTTCATCCACACATCTGCGGAGAGTATAAACTACGGGGGTGAAATGTTTCATCCAAAAATTTCCGCCATAGATGTTAGCAGATTCTCCTTCTACATACAACCGTTCTAGCTCTTTTTCTCTCGCCCATTCAACTCCTTTCTGCAGTAATCCTTTTCCGATCCCTCTACCCCTGTACTCTGGCTCTATGTAAATCCCTTTCACCCTACAGGTATCCTCATCGGTCATCAACCAGGTTTCAGCTTCGTTTCTTTTTAGGTGTATGTAACCGACTGGCTTATCATTATCAAACCCTGCGATTATCTCTCCATCTATCTCTTCCTTGTAGGTATAATCATCAGGTGGTAACCAAAATAGAGGTGCGCTGGGATAGAATTTATGATGTTCTTTATCGAGTTCTTTTATCGGTTCCATGCTCTCTAATTTCCTATATGATATCTCTGATGTTTTAACATCTATATCTGATAGATCCCTTAACAACTCAAAATGAGTCATTCCAAATCCTAATCTGAAAAAGTTGAAAGATAGGTCTTCATCCTGTGCCCAGATGCTGAAAATATGTGTATGATAACCATCCTTTACCCAAACTTCTGAGATCTCTTTATACATCCGCTGATAGATCATTTCTTTCCTATCCTCAACAGAACAGTGGGAATACAGACCTAAACTGAATGCAGTTGGCTTACTCATAAAATTATCTGCTCTAGCATTTTCTATGATATAACCAACGAGTTCATCGTCCCGAAATATTGCTACTCCTGGATTTTCTAAATTTCTTCTTAAAGCATTATTCACTTCTTCATAAAGGTCTTTTCTTTCAGGAATCAAAGGAACAATTTGCCTTTGATTTTCATATGATTCTACAAAAAGACTAACAGCTTCTTTGACATGTTCTTCTTTGAATTCTTTTATCTCAATCATTTTCTTTCCATCTCTAGTAGGAATTAAAACTTAACCTTTTTCGGTAGTTTTTTCGCAAAATCTACAGTGAAATCAGCTTCTTTCTGTAAAGTAGGTTCTCCAGGAAAATCACTATTTTCCACATATTC
>JBKHIX010000034.1:0-17782 GCA_046538435.1 Thermoplasmata archaeon
CCACCGTATTTGATCATATCTTTGACCTCTATCACATCTGTACCGTAAGCGATAGCATTCGGAGGTGTGCTTACAGGTAACGCCATGGCAATCGAGCAGGCCAAAGCTATAGAAGCCATGAGAGATACGCCCATTCCAAGGTCCAAGCCGATGACGAGCATCAAAGGAGCCATGAGAGATGCAGTGGCAGTATTACTCATGAATGTGGAGAGTAGGACTGCTATAGCAGAGAAAGCCAATATGATCAATACAAGCCCCATAGAACCGTACCCTATCAGACCAACAATCCAATCATCTACACCTGTAGAAGATATAGCATTTCCAAGTGATAATCCACCACCCATGAGGATCAGTACATCCCAATTCAATTCAGCAAGATCATCTTTATCAAGTAGTCCAGTGCTGAAAAAAGCGATAGGTGGTATCAGAGCTATAAACCCCGGATGTTGAAAAAAATCTCCAACAACTTCTATAGATGAGGAAAGCCACAGGGTTACAGTTAAACCAAAAATGACCAGAACAAAGATTTGAGATTTAGAAAATCCTGGTGTGGTCTCTTCACTTATCTCAAGGTTAAGTTTGTTGATTTTTGTAGAAAAAGAGAAATAAAGAAGTAGATAGGTGAACAAGAAAAGTATCAAAGCAATAGGTAAGGCTATCAGTATCCAATCAAGAAAACCGATATTTATACCGTTTATAGATAATTCTTCTATGATAATCGCATTGGGTGGTGTACCTATTGGTGTGACCATACCTCCAATATTGGCAGCGAAGGGTATTCCTAGTATGATCGCTTTTTTGAATTTATCATCTTTAGGCATCTGGGTATATATCGGTACTGCCAGTGCAATCATCAAAGCTGTAGTAGCTGTATTCGACATCCACATGGATAAAAACGCTGTGATGACCATCATTGCTAATAGAATGGATTTCGGTGCCATACCTGCTATTTTCAGTATTCCGTTGATCATCTTCAGATCCAGCTTATATCGATTTAGAGCAGACGCAAGAACGAATCCTCCTAAAAACAGTGCGATAACTGGGCTAAAAAATGGAGCTAACGCTTCTCCTGAAGAAATTGTTTTTTCATCGATAAAAAATACCTGACCCATGACTATGACCAAAGAAGTGACGTAAAGAGGAATCGCTTCTGTCATCCATAGAACCGCTGCAAGCAAGAGTATTCCCAGGGCTGCCCTCATGTCAGTATTTAAATTCTCGAGTGTACCTACAGGAAAGTAATACACCATCACAAAAAGTAAAATTCCGACTAATATGGAAACGATATTCTTCTTTTTCTTATAGTATTTGTCCAATTTGTCCGAAATTACATCTTCTTCCATAACAATACCTGTACAGACAGTGCTAATGATGTGAAATATTTATTATTTTTTGAGGGTTCGGCTATGTAGAAAATCTGACTTGAAGCATAAACTGAGGAAAGATTGATAAATATTTTGATGTATTCAATATTAATTTTTCTTAGGAATTGATCTAAAAAGGGTTGTTTTCCACTATAGACGAAATTTTCTACATAAACTATTAATGATATTCAGCCCTAATAAATATATCAAACTTATACCATAGTTAATTATCATTTTCACGGAGAGAGACATAAATGAACGGGTCGATAAGAGTACTGCACGTGGACGACGAACCCGCTCTCTTAGATCAGACCAAGATATTTTTAGAGAGGGAAGAAGAAAAACTAGATGTAACGACCGCTCAAACGTCAAAAAAAGCATTAGAACTGTTGGAGAAGCAGGATTTCGATGTTATTGTTTCCGATTACAAGATGCCTGAAATGGATGGACTCGAATTTTTAAACAAGATTAGAAAGGAAAGAAAGAGTGATATCGCCTTCATCATCTTCACGGGTAAAGGTAGAGAAGAGGTGGCGATGGAAGCTCTGAACCTCGGAGCTGATCGGTATCTGCAGAAAGGCGGTGATCCTAAGGCACAGTTCGGTGTTTTGGCTGATGCGATAATGCATGAAGCCATGCACTATAAAACTGAGAAGATGCGTAAAGAAAAAAAGAAAGAATTGAAAGATTTAAAAGACGAATATGAAACGATCCTCAAAAATGTCCAGAATAGTGTATTTTTAATAGATATTGAAGATGGAGAATTCAAATTTCAAGGGTTGAATCCCCGACATGAAAGACTCACAGGTCTAAAAACTGAAGAGATTAGGGGTAAAACCCCTGTTGAGGCACTTGGAAAAGAACTTGGAGAGAAGGTTAAGGAGAACTATAGAGAGTGTTTGAAAAAGAAAGAACCCATCACTTATGAAGAAGAACTAGAATTACCTGAGGGAAAGAAAACTTGGCTCACCACACTTGCTCCCGTTATGGGTGGTGATGGGGTGGAAAAAATTGTTGGCTCATCTACGGATATAACAGAACAAAAAGAAACTGAAAAACGGTTGAAAAGAGCGGTGGAGATCATTGAAAAGAGTCCAGTTGTGGCATACATATGGAAGGACGAGGAAAGTTGGCCGGTAGAATTCTTTTCCAGTAATGTAGATAAAGTTTTTGGATATACTAAAGACGAATTCATTTCCGGGAAGATAACTTATGAGGACTGTATTCATCCCGACGATATTGAGCGAGTGAAAAGGGAGATAAAGAAGTATAGAGAAGCGGGGATAAAAGAATTCGAACACGAACCGTATCGGATAATAACCAAAGATGGAGAGACGAGGATAGTAAAAGACTGGAAGTTTATCGAAAAGGACCCTGAAGAAAATAAAATCCGTTACAAAGGGACCATCCAGGATATCACTGAAGAGAAAAAAATTCGAGAAGAAAAGCATGAGTTGGATGAACGGCTTAAGGAACTGAGTTACCTGTACTCTCTAGAGAATATTATTGAGGATAATGATAGGATAGAAGATGTCTTGAGCCAGGCAGTTAAGTTGATAGCTTCCAGTTGGCAGTATCCAGACGTTGCAGAAGCTCGAATAACTTATGAAGACCGGGTGTTTAAAACCGAAGATTTCAAAGAGACTAGATGGATGCAGAAATCTGAAATCGTCGTCAAAGAAAAAGAAGTTGGAAAAGTAGAATTGAGCTACCTTGAAAAAAGACCTGAAGAGGTTGAAGGACCGTTCCTAAAAGAAGAAGTTGATTTGATCAACTCGATAGCGAGTCGTATAGGATCATATATCGAGGGGAAAAAAGCACAAGAAGAATTGAAGAAAGAGAGGCGATTGCTGAGAAAGTCAGAAGAGATAAGCGATGTGGGCGGATGGGAATATGATGTGAAAAACGATGAGATATTTTGGACTGAAAATTTGTTCGAATTACATGGATTTACCAAAGGAGAGAAGGAAGGGTACATAGAGAAGAGTTTAGAACTATATCCTGAAGAATATAGAAATAGAGTGAAAGAGGCCTTTGAAAAAGCAGTGGAAGAAGGTATTCCATATGATCTAGAAGTCCAATTTACAAATGCCGATGGAAAAGAGATGTGGATCGAAACTGTTGGTGAGCCGATCATTGAAGATGGAGAGGTTATCAAAGTAGTAGGGACTATGGTCGACATAACCGATATAAAGGAAACTGAGAAAAGATTCAAAAAGATATTCGAAAACCTGGGCGATCCGGTGATAATAAAAGTGTTAGGAGGAGAGAACGACGGGAGGATATTAGAAGCGAATCAAACGATGTGTGAGTTATTAGGTTATTCTAGAGAAGAGCTCGAGGGCATGAACGTCTATGATGATCTCATTGCCGATGATCCAGAGAATAGGACTTGGAAAGAGATAAAAGAAGAATTGAAGGAAGGGAGGCGGACCATGTTCTCCGTTAAAAAGAAGAAAAAAGATGGCTCGAAGGTGTGGATGGAAGTGGTCGCGGTCCCATTAAGGCACCAGGGAGAAGATGCCGTGTTGGCGGTGAACCGTGATATCAGAAAACGGAAAGAGAAAGAAAAAGAACTTGAGGAAAGCGAGAAAAAATTCCGGAGTTATGTAGAAAATTCGCCTTATGGAGTGTTCGTCGTTGATTCAGAGGGTAACTATATCGAAGTTAATGAAGCGGCCTGTGAAATGACGGGATATACCGAAGATGAACTGTGCAATATGAAGATTTTGGATTTTGTACCTCTAACACCTCGGAACGAAGCTAAAGAAACCTTTGAAGAACTACTAAAAACAGGGGAAATGAGAACAGAACTCCCGTACCTTAAGAAGGATGGAAGCAGAAATTACTGGATTATTAACGCTGTAAAGCTCTCCGAAGACCGGTACATAGGATTCACGGTGGATATCACCAAGAGGAGGGAAGCGGAAGAAAGAGGAGAATTCCTGCATTCACTGTTGAGACACGACGTCCAAAACAAAACACAACTCGTGAAAGGATATCTAGACCTTTTAGAAGAAGAAGATGTTGATCTTCCTGACGAAGCTAAAAACTATATTCAGAAAGCAAAGAAAGCTACAACGTTAAGTGATGAAATAATAGAGAAGGTCAAGAAGCTCAAGCAAATAAAACAAGAGGATGAAATCGGCGAGGTAGAGATGGATTCCCTTTTAGATCAAATTTTGACTGAACATAAGAGTCAACTGGAAAAAGAAGGTATAGATATAGAAGTTCAAACATCAGGATGTAAAGTGAAAGGAGGAACATTGTTACAAGAAACGATTTCAAATCTGGTAGAGAATTCGATAAAGCACTCGGATTGTGATAAGATCAGGATTCAAGCTGAATGTGAAGATAACGAGTGTGTTGTGACAGTTGAAGACGATGGTAAGGGTATTCCAGATGAAGCAAAAGAAAAGATATTCGAAAGAGGTTTCAAGGAAGGCGAAAATGCAGGCAGTGGACTCGGTATGTATCTGGTGAAAGAGATAGTCGAGAGTTATGGAGGTAGTGTAGAAGTAAAAGATTCAGAATTGGGTGGCGCTAGGTTTGACGTCCATCTTCAGAGGATAGAGTAAAATGATAGCTAAAAAGAAAGAGTGTATCTCAGAAAATCAAATTTGGGAAAATTGGGAATATTGAGATCAACACTTAAAATGACTACAGGGTTCGATTTCAATCAAATCTCTCTTTATAATCAGTAATTATCTTCTCCGGCTTTCTATTCGCTAAAGGTTCGTCCTGAAGTTTGGTGATTGCACTCACATCTGACCAGTAAAATCTGTCCAGGTTAGACCTCGTTACCATATCCACTACGGTTGCAAAACCTTCTTCCTGATTAAGAGGTGGTACGAAAACAGATATATTGAATGAATTGTAGTTCAGATCTTTGTACGTTCTCAGTACATTGATCATGCCTTTAGCTAAATCCTTCGTATCGATTTCAAAAAATCCACCATCATATATACCTTTTATATGCTCGAAACCCTGTGGTGAAAAAGCAGAAAGCCAGTAGACCGAACCGGTAGAACCTATTTTCCTCTCACGATCTTTTCTGAGTAATGCTTTCCAGTAACTCTCTCCCTGTTCTTCGTAAAATCGTCTTCCTTCTTCGTATCTTCTTCTGTACAAGTCGTTGTACTGATCAGAGATTATCATCTGCATGTGAGGATGGACGATACTACTTCCCGCTGGTTTTAGGTAATTCATGATTATCGATGGATATTTGACATCTCCCTTTTCTTTCACCTTCCCAAGATAATCGGATAACAGCTCGAATGCGTCTGAAAAATGATGAACTTTGAATTCATCCAGTTCTAGATAATGATCCTTTGCCAACCTGCATACCAAAGAATATTCTGCGTATGGTGTGATGTTAGCCATCAATACAGCTTCACCTTTCTCTCCCAACTTCTTATTCAAAATTTGAGTATCTCTTGCTCCCACGTCATGAATATTCTCAGGACACATCGGACAGAAACCCTCTTTCTCTACATCACTCATATCTGGGTCCTCTGCAATAGGAAACGGTTTTTCGATGATACGTGAAGTCTTTCCAGTAAGAGGGTCATATCTGACCTCGATCTCGACCTCTTCTAATCTATCTTCGCTTGGATTGTAAAATTCGCTAACTTCTGTTTCTTTTTTGAATTCCATGATCTCCATCACCTTAACTCTTAAAATCTAATTTTAGATATTAATCTTATCCTCTTTAAATTATAGTGTAACTCGTTTTGAGTGATAATTAGAATCACTGCCTCCAAGAAAACTAGTAAAAATTTCAAAAACTACAAAACAACGTGTATAATACCTATGTTTCAAGAATAAAAGTATTGCTCATTATTTTTAAAACAATTTAAATTAACACAAATTAAATACAAAAAATTTTTATCTCATAAGTATATCTAATACTGCAGTTCAGGGAGTAGTTAAAAGTGTATATTAACTAATTCATAAACATGGGATATTATGAATTTGAATAAAACGATATTAACGGTAGTTATCTTATTTACTCTTTTAATCAGTACGATACCATCGAGTCATTCGGTAAATTCAAAAAATACGAATGAAGATACAGTAGGTATAGGATTGACAGAAGATATTTGGCCTATAAATCCTATCGATCATGCACCCTATGTGTCTCGTTATATAATGGATCAGATATATCAGCCATTGATCAGAAACAATCCTGATGGAAAAACTAACTGCGGTGGTAATACCATAGCGGAGAGATATGAAGTATTAAACGATGGTAAAACGATAACATTCCATCTGGAAAAGGGTATAAAATTCCATAATGGTGAGGAATTGACTGCAGAAGACGTGGTCTTCACGATCAAAACGATCTTAGGTGAAACAAACCTATCGGATGCGCCTGATACCTATTATAGTAGGCATTTAACAGAGATCGAAAGTGTATCAGCCTTCGATAACTATACAGTCAATCTATTTCTGAATACTAAGGATATGTCTATGTTAAAAAGTATATACTTCGATATGAATATAGTTCCGAAGGACTACATAGTCGAAAACGGGTGGGACCAATATGAGGAAGAGTTGATAGGTAGTGGACCTTACGAGCTTGTAGAATATGATAGAAATTCACACATATCATTAAAGAAATTCGATGATTACAAAGGGGATGTGAATATTGATAATTTAAGGTTCAAGTTCTTCGATGATGAAGAAACTGCTGTTGAAGCTTTGAAGGATGGAGATATACATTATCTTCCAGACGTGTCACTAGATAGATGGAAAGAGCTAAAAACGGGTAGTGAATATGTAGCAGCTAAATCTTTCAGTATGATGGGTTCTTATTTTATCAGGTTCAATCAGGATGAAGAGAGCTCTCCATGGAGTGATGTTCGATTAAGGAAAGCTTTCGCGTATGCAATCGATGCTGAAGAAGTTATCGAAGAATATAGATCATCTGATCTGGCATTTAACACTAGGTCTCCTATTCCTGGAAACCATCATGCTCATGAAGATGTAAAAAGATATGAAAGAGATATAAATAGATCTAAGAAACTTCTTAAAAAAGCTGGTTATCCAGATGGTATCAGTTCAAAACTCTATGTGTCTGAAGGGGAAAGATATGAAGAGATGAAAGTCGTCAAACAGCAGGTCGTAGACGCAGGTTTTGATATCGAACTGATAAAGGTAGATAAGCATAGTCTTATCAATGATCTCAGATGGGAGGACTATCCTTTAAGCTACTTTGGATGGCATGGAATAGGTGGACCGTATTCTCAATTAAAAATATTCAATTCCAACTGCTACTGGCATTTTCTAGCTGGTGGCTACAACAATGCTTCATATGATTCTATAACAAGAAATGCCAACTGGAATACAGATTCGGAACAGAGCATCGAAGCCTATAAGAAAGCTCAAAAAGTACTGGTTGAAGATGATATGGCGATGTACAATATGTACGTTTACAAAGAAGCACGAGCATATCATAAAACTCTGAAAATATCTGACGAGATATGGGACTCATATTTCAACCATGGACCATTGACGGAAGTTTATAATTGGACTTTAGAAGGATACAGACCCCCTGAAGAACCTTGGGATTTAGAAGGTAGTGCAAAAGATGATAGTATTACCCTGAACTGGAATCCACCTGCTGATAATGGAAGCAGTGATCTTCTTGAGTACAAAATCTATAGAAGAACTGGGATCGATAATTTGAGCTTTTATAAGAGTGTAGACGATATCGTGACCAATTATACAGACAGAGACGTCAATTATTCTCAAACATATCGGTATCAGATAAGCGCAGTAAACAACGAAGGGGAGGGAAATAGAACAGATATAATATCATTGAAAACATCTTCTAAACCAGATTCAGTACCACCTGAAGCAGATGCAGGAGAAGATTTGACGGTGGATGTGGGAGAACAGTTCACTTTAGATGCTTCGAACTCATCTGATAATGAAGGAATTGTTGTTTACGAGTGGGATCTGAACGATGGAGAAACTAAAACTGGAGAAGAGATCACTTATGAATACAAAGAAACAGGCACATATACTGTTGAACTTACCGTTGAAGATGAGGAAGGAAATTTCGATACGGATACAGTCAATATCACGGTAGAAGAGAAAACCGATGATGAAACAGGTGATGATACATCTGGATTTACTATTACAGTGATGATGTTGAGTATAGCTTCCGTTCTAATGTATCATTATAGAAGAAAACAAACCTGAAAAACATAACCCTAAAATTTTATATATCTTCAAATAGTTAAAATCCACAGAGATCAGAGGATGAAAAAGTCAGGCTTATTAGTAATCATAGCTGTAATCATATTTGTGATGAGCAGTTTCTCTGTAATGTTCCAAAATTCAGTTGGAACTGAAACGGATGAGAACAATTCTTTTGCACCACATAAAGAGTTCATCAAACCGGATAATATAGCTGAGCCAAAGGTAATCACAGAAGATATAACTTTTTATGGATTTTCATATAATTATGAGATGAATTATGATGTGCCTCCAAAAAATATTGTTTTCCATCTAGAAGGAGAAATGGATAATGTAAGTTATGAGCCTGAATTTATGTTATCTATAATTCGTCCAGACGGAGTCAAATTTAGCAGGATCGTCGATGAATCGATAATTGACTCAAACACAAATTTTGAAAAGACCCTAAATCTCAAAGAACATAAAAATGTGAGAGAAGAAGTGTTCAAATGGGCTCAAAAATCCGACTCCTCCGAAGATAAAAAACCGTTTCAAATTGATCCAGTAAAAATCCTTTTATCCAAAGAAAATGAAAATATATTGACTGATCCAGAACCGCTTAAAGGTGAATACAGATTTAAGATTGCTATGACTGGAAAGAACGTCGATTTTGAATTCGATAAAGAAGGAACCTGCCTTTTTATCATGAGTGAAGAACCTACCGAAGTAAGAAATCTTGAAGGTACTTATGAAAATGGGAAAGTTAGTCTTACTTGGGATGAACCAGAAGATACTGGGGGTAGTGATATCATACAGTACAATATCTACAGAGCTACAACGATGTATAATTACGATTGTATCGATACAGTAGATCCCAATAAAACAGAATACGTAGATGATTTCAGTGGGGAGAATACTTTTTCAAATTACGAATCTGGATTTAAAGGAGATGTTCTATTTTATCGGATAGCTGCCGTAAATAAAGACAATAGTAACTATGTCAGGTCTTTAAATTCTTCATGGTCTCTATCAGAAATACCTGTCCAAAACCAATGGAAGCCTTTATCAGTCCAAGAAGTCGTGTATATCCCAATACAAAATGAAGAAAAAAGCTCCGATTTATCTTATAAATGGGTGATGGATTATTCTGATTTTACTGAAGAAGACTTCGAAAACAGATTAGATAGAGGAAACGTAAAGGATATGACTGGAGTTAAAATCAATGAGTTAACAGGAGGAGATGTCTTCTTCTACGAGGTCGATTATCTAAACAAAGAAGATGGTGAAAGAAAGTACGAGTACAATGGAGGGTTCTATTCTAAAGGGGAAGCAGATATCGAGATACATTCAACAAGCAGTCCGAGCAGGTTTAAAATCGATGTAAAGGAGAGTTGGATCAAATTCTCAGGAAATATATGGGCGAAGGAGATATCGACTGATGGATATGAGGGGTTGAGTATAACAAAACAGACCATAGAATCAGAAGGAAAAATAAAATCATCTGTTAATGGTACTTACGATTTCGAATTTTATGGAGAAGACATGCACTGGGAAACTTCTAAGAAAACCGATATCGAATGGGACCTAGACCTTACTTTGGATTATGAAGGTAATAACAGTTGGGTTATAGACCAAAAGAAAAGTGAACCTGTGCCTCCAGCATCATATGATTTCAACTACACTGGCTCACTAAATGCACAGGTTAACATAAATAAAGATAATAATCATGATTACTCTGCTAAAGATGTTGAAAAGAGCATTGACCGACAGTTTTCTAAATATAAATTAGCAAAAGTATTGGGTATAGGTCACCTTCATTCAGAATTTACTTCTAGAAAATTTACTCCAATCATCGGTGCCAGTAGAGTTGGATACTGCCTGGCTTTCTCTCAAGCTTTGGATACCTTCAGTCATGATGAATTAACTTCCGAATGGGGCCAATTCTCTCCGATAAGAGATCCATTCAATTCTAATTCCCAATCCTACGATTTTTCTAAAGATGAACTTTACAGCTATCAATGCTTAGATCCTATGGTGGTTCCCGGTCTAGGTTCACTCATCGGTACAGAATTTAAAAGAGCTGAAAGTATCCATCATAAAAAACAGGTCGAAGTATTGATTAAAGAGAAAATTAGGAAGGAAATAAACATGTTAGATCCAGATGTTAATGAATCAGCATGGAGAGAGATGAGGGAAGAGCAATTGAAAAACGAGATATGGGGAGCTATATTCACAAGCAATGATTATATCTTAGACCAGCAGGAGGGTCCTTTGGGAAAAGAGATGGTACAGATAAGTCTATCTAAGATAGAGCCTTTAGGATACTTCACATCTCAACCAGCTGATGAAGACGACATGAATAGCTTTGATGATGATAAGGAGAAATTTTTCGACAACCAGATGTCGAAAGATGATTCCGATGGTGGTGTAATCCCTGGATTTAGTGTTTTTGCTTTGATGATGAGTTTGGTCTTTATAATCATATACAAGAGTAGAAAATAAAAAGTATTCCACCCAATAATCAATCCTTTTTCCATTTCTCTAAATTATCCTCTAAAAATTCTTCAAACGAACGAGAGTACTAGAACAATATGAAAATAATTTATCTCTCTCGCTTGTCTCTTATTTTATAATTGATATACTGTACACTCTATTCCCTCAACCTTAGCTAGCTGTTGATAGTTTTTCAACAAATTCATCCATCTTCATCTTCCAACCCTGAGGTAATCCATCACCTGATTCAGTCTTATCACCTACACGGAAGTCTAAATCTGCAACCTTTACCATCTCTTTTTTAGAAAGTACCTTATTCATGCTTTTTAACCAGTTCCTTTTCATCTTATGGGTATTGATTACTCCGTATTTCTTGTTCTCTACCCCCTGAAGATTCTTCATGAATTTTCTCATGTTTTTCTGAACTCTGAAAGCTTCAGTCGGTGAAGAGAATACGTAAAAATCCGCATCAGGCATTTTAGCAGGATCGGCCTCGTCGGTTCTCATAACTTGAGTATTTACACCCTTCTCTCTCATTCTTTTTTCCAGATAGTCAACTACCTTCTTTCCATTGCCATATCTTGACCAATATACTATAACTCCATCCATATGTTCACCCTAAACAAAAGACTCACTCATATGTATATAAAGATAGTGTTCATGGAAAATATTTTTTTCAATATCTAGGTAAATCAATCATGAGCTATAATATTCCTCTTAACTTCTAAAGCTATATCTGGTCTGTCCGTGATGATACCCTCTACTGCTTTCCTCATCAATCTATTCATCCTCACAGGATTATTAACGGTCCATACAAAAACATCGATATCAGAGTACTTCATCCTCCGTAAAAAAAACAATTTGAGTAGCTGATAATTAGGAGCTACAAAATCTAGCCCGCATCTTTTCAACCTTCCCTTAGGAAATAATTCTGACAGACGGGTTTTGATCTTATATTCTGGATCCTCAATGCCCAGAAGTAGACCTGTTTTTATATTATCATCGTATTCCTTAACAGCTTTAACGGCACTATCTAAAAATGATTTCATGATAAATTCATCATAATCTAGATGTCTTTTGACAATCTTGATCACTTCGTCCTCATAACCTCCTTCTTTAAGTTCTATATCTAGACCTATCTTATCCTTGAAGAGAAGGACCACATCTTCCACAGCAGGTACGTTGTATCCTTTATCATCTGTTATCTCCTGGATCTCTTCATAAGTGAGTGAAGATATCTCTTCACCCTCTAATGAGGGATCATGAAAGGCTATTAATTTACCATCTTCAGTTCTTCTAACATCGAATTCGACCATATCCGCACCTATCTCTATGGCCTTCCGAAAGGATTCAAAAGAATTATCGAATTCGACCAATCCAGATGCTCCTCGATGTGCGATTATTTTAGTAACCATATTACACCTTCACATATTATTATTTAGAAAATTAATTATCTTTTCTTTATATTCTTTTGTATCTTTCTGCATAGACCTTACATGTGCTCCCTCTGTAGTCCATATCTCAACGTGATCATTCTTCATACTGTTTTGTTCGTAAAATTCTCTCACCTCAGATACATCAACTATAGGATCATTTTTTCCTCCTATCAGCAGAAGCGGCTTATCTATTTCCTCTGCATACCTGTACATACTTTTTGTATCTATACCAAATAGCAAAATTCCTATCGGTTTAGTAAGATAATAGAAGATAGAAGGCAGGCCTGCAAAGTATCTCATACTTCTAGCAGAAGTAGCATCAAGGTCTATAGGAGGACTATCTGCAATTCCACAATCTATCCTTTCATCTAAAGCTAATCCTTTCAATCCAACCATTGCCCCCATGGAATAACCTATAATACCTATTCTTTTACTCTTTTTATCATGATTATTCTTCAACCAATCTACAGCAGCTTCCAGATCTAAATACTCTTTATCACCTATCGTGGTCCTTTTTCCTCCACTCTCTCCATGGGCTCTAAAATCAAAATACAGGATGTTGTAATCTTCTCTCTTCAAAATTTCTAAAAGAGGTCTCATGTAAACTTCATACCATCTACTGGATGTGTATCCATGAAGACATATCAAAGTTTTCTCACTTCCTCTATCCATCCACCATCCTTCCAATTCAACACTATCTTCAGTGTTAAATGATACGTCCTCATATCTCAACCCAAGACCATCAGGAGTCCAATCACCTTTCATCCTTTCAGGTTTCGTCATCTTATGAGATATAAACAAAATAAAAATAAATAGTAAGAATATCACACTAAACACAAGTACAAAAAGCATCACTCTTCCTCCAATTCCTTCAAAGACCATATCAAAGGAATAGAGATCCATATAAGAGCTGCAGATAAAGGAAAGAGCAGTCTGTAATTACCTCCTGCCAGGTCTATTATAAGACCTCCGAGGATAGAAGCGACAAGTACGGGTAAAGCTCTTACTGCAGCGAAGATACCATAATATCTACCGTTGAAACTCTCTTTTTTGTATTGGGTCAACAGGTCCCCAACAACAGGTAGAGAACCTGCGAGAACAGCTCCCCAGCCTATACCAGCAATCAATAGCGCTATCAATATCTGTAGTTTACTATCTACAAACCAACCCATCGTTAGTGGGATCCCAAATATAGCAGCACCTGCTATTATACTGATACGTCTACCAATCTTATCGTAGATATATCCACCAGACAAAGACCCTCCGAGTACTGTTAGGTTGAAAGCAGCCATTGCAAATAAACCGAAGGAATGAATAGAGTTGACACTGGAACTGCTGGCATCTCCGTGTATAATATAAGCAGCTATACCGAACAAAAATACTGCCACGAACTGATAACTTATCCAAAGCAACATCTGAGCAGCATAGAAGTTAAGAAAATTCTTATCTTTAAAAACGCTCTTTAGATATGTCAAAAGACGCTGAGAAGGTATCTCGCCAGAAATTTTAGGTTCTTTGATCTTTATGAATGTAAAAACTGAAGCAGTTATCAGGAAAAAAGCGGTCAACATAAACATAGACATCTTACCCCAATCAAAGGTAGCTATGAAATAAGCTGAGGCTCCAAAAAGCACTAAATTTCCAGCCCATTCTGCCAATGTTATAAAACCACTAGCTTTTCCTCTATCCCCACTAGGTATTAGGTCAGGTAGTAATGCTCTGAATTGACTTACATATGAATACATCATAAAATAAAAGATACCAACGACCAAAGTGAAGATCCAGAGAGGTGCTCCTAGAGTGAAGCTGGTGTATATCATCAAAGTGAATATTCCTGCTAAACTGCCACCTGCCAGGATGAATGGCTTTCTTCTACCGTGTTTCGATTTGAAATTATCACTCATGTATCCCAACAATATAGGTATTATAAAGCCCATAAGACCCTGGAGGCTTAGGATCAAGCCTCTAACAAATGCAGAACCAGTATATTCGCTTAAAAGAGGAAAAGTGAAACCTTTATTGAGGGCAAAACCAAAACCTCTGCTGAATCCTAAAAAGGCCAGAGCAAAAATCACACCTTTGTGAAATCCTTTCTTTTTCAAGGTATCGATTACTATATCGTAATAGTAAATATAAAGATTTGGATTTTGTCATCACCTCATTACTTTTTTAAATAACCTCAACTATATCGGTATATGGTGCATACTGAAACTTTTGGAGAAGCAAAAGAGGGACACATTATTTTAGTCCATGGACTAGGTGAACATTACAGAAGGCATCACAGACTCATAGACAAAGCCGATAAAAATGGCTACAAAGTCCATACCTTTGACTGGCCCGGACATGGTAAATCAGAAGGTCCCCAAGGACATGCCAGGATAGAAGAAACGATGGATATCATCGACAAATTGATTGAAGATATAGAAGGAAAACCGTTCCTCTTTGGTCACAGTCTGGGTGGATTGACTGTTCTAAGATATGCGGAAGAAAATCCGGATAAAATAAAAAGTGTGATCTCCTCTTCACCAGCTCTTAAAAAATCTGAGGATTTACCTTTCGTATTTGTTAAATTAGTTTTTTTACTATCATATATTCTCCCTAAAAAGACAATATCTAACTCTTTAGATGTGAAAGAAATAACAAGAAGTGAAAAGGAGAGGGAAAAATACAAAGAAGATGATATGGTGCATGGCAAAATCTCGTTAGCACTACTCAGAGACCTTCTCAAAAATGTAGATAAAGCTCATGACAGAAAGGATAAAATCAAATGCCCGATTTTATTGTTAGCAGGTACGAAAGATAAAATATGTCCTATGGAAGGTTCTAAACAATTTATCCAGGATATTGATCTAGAAAAAGATAAAAAATTAAAAAAGTACGAAGATGCACATCACGAGATATTCAACGATCCAGAGTGGAAAGAAGAATTTCATGAAGAAATTATCGAATGGATGAATACTCATTCCTGAACCCTTTTTACCTTTCTTGTTGCAACTACATCCACACCTGAACCACATACATTCTTTACTACCGTATCTCCAATCGAAACCGGAGCTTCGACTTCTATTCTACTTATCGATTTCATAACATCATCTATCTTTTCCTTCCGTACAGGTTCGCTAGTTTTAACGGAGACTGTTGGAAAATTTCCGTTCTTGCATTTGACAACGCTCATGACAGTTCTGGTTGGAGACGAAATCTCCTGATCCGCATACTCTTTCCCATTATCACAGGCATATCCTTTAATGTCTGTTATTTCATCATCAGTTACTTCTACCTTGATCTCACAGCCCAAAGGACACATTATACAGACGACAGTTTTCTCCTCTTTCATCGTTTCACCTCTAATGTGAGTTCATCGTTCAGATCACTCAGCACCTCTTTCCGGATATCCAATCTTATCATCTCACCAGGATTAACAGATGTAGATTTGATCTTCTCATCTATCTCTGATATCAGAATATCCACTTTAGGTTCAGGCTTCTTTACTCTTGCATATAAGGTGACATCGTTATCACCACTCAATAGATGAGGGACGACCAAACGTACGTTTCTTCCTTTCTTTATCTCTATCCACGTTTCTTTTTCTAACCCCTCTTTCTCGATGTACTTTTCAGCACTCTCTGCTGCTTTTTCGCCCTGATAGGCTGCAAAATCCACGTAATCATTAATGGCTAAAACATTACCTGCTGCAAATATACCAGGTATACTCGTTTCCAGGAATTCGTTTACCCTTGGTCCTTTAGTCGATGGATCTTTTTCAACATCAAGTTCATCTAATTTTTTTGTGTATGGGATGAGCCCAGTCGCTAATGCAACAGTATCACATTCTATAACTTCTTTAGAACCAGGCATTTCTTCAAGATCATCATCGAGATCGACAGTTACCACTTCCTCCACCCTCTCATCTCCATGTATCTCTTTCACTAGCCTCTGGGTATGGAGAGGGATATCAAAATCATGTAAACACTGCACCACGTTTCTGGTCAATCCACCTGGATAGGGGAGCATCTCGATAACTCCTATTACATCTGCACCCTCTAAAGCAAATCTACGAGCCATGATCAGACCTATATCACCAGAACCTATTATGATCACTTCCTCTCCAGGCATTACACCATAGATATCCATCAAAGTCTGTGCTTCTCCTGCTGTATATATTCCGCTCAATCTATCTCCCTGTATTCCCGTTTCAAACCGATGTCTTTCTCTAGCTCCAGTTGAATAGATAACTGTCTTAGTTTGTATAGAGTAAAGCCCTTCAGGAGTGATCAACTCGACTCTTTTTTCCAGATCAGATCTGTTTTCTATGGATGTTACATGAGCTTCTGTCATCTGATCTACATCCAGGTCTTCCATTCTTTCTATCAGCCGCTCTGAGAACTCTGTTCCAGTCAGATTTTCATCATAGTAAAAATTACCAAATCCTGGATGTGTACACTGTAAAGGTATCCCTCCGATCTTGTCTTTGCTCTCTATCAATAAAACGTCCAGACCAAGTTCTTTACATCTAACAGCTGCAGCTATCCCTGCTGCACCAGCACCTATTACAACAGTATCGTAGGATTTCTTCTTCATATCAATCACACCTCTTTTTGCCCTGCAGTACCTTCACATCTCCGATACCATATTCTGTTCCTTTTCTTCTCGTGTTGATCTCCCACATCGGCTTATCGAGTTCTTCTGAAAGTATCTCAGCAATCTTTGCTCTGCAGTAAGAGCCCTGACAGAAACCGAATAGAGCTAATGTTCTGAACTTGATACTATCTAAGGATATTTCATCTCCAAACCTCTTCATCCTACTAACAGCTTCCAATATCTCCGCTTTTGTTACTTCTTTACACATGCAGACGATTTTACCATAATTCTGGTTTTCCTGGATGAGTTCCTCTTTCCTTTCCTTACTCTGCTCAGAGAATCGAGTTATACCTTCTCTTTCAGGATTCCAATTGCTCTTTTCATTCAGATCTATATCAAGGTCCTCTTTCAAAATATCTCTGACCATATTAGCAGTCTCAGGAGCTGAAGCCAAGCCAGGTGAACGTATTCCTGCTGCATTTACGAACCCATAAACATCTTCATAACTCTTGATTATGTATCTACCTTCAGGTGGTTCAGGCCTCAGACCAGCAAAGGTTTTAGATATTCGATCTTTACCAGGCAGTTTTCTCAATAAATCCTTCGAATGTTTCCAGATGAAACCTAGTCCATCTTCAGAGGTTGATCGTTCATCTTTACACTTTTTACTCAAATCTTCAGCAGTAGGTCCCAGCATAAGATTTCCTTCTACACTCTGTACAGCAT
>JBKHIX010000003.1:0-40762 GCA_046538435.1 Thermoplasmata archaeon
AAAAGTTCTTCTATTTCACTTTTATTTTCTGCTACTGCTTCTACAGATTTAGGATCCGATAATATATTCCCCATTGCAGTCAATGATTTTGTGGTATTCTCTCTTACAGACTCAGATTGGTGTTTATCCGCTGATTCGAACAAGAGTTCAGCATAATCAAATGTACCGTTCAATTCAAGAGTTATATTTAGATCCAAAGTCCTATTTAACGGATCACTCCCTTCAGTCAGGATTTTGTTCATACCATCTAATATTACAGTAGTATTTTTTGTAATCTTATTTACTTTAAAAGATTCTTCATCTAGGTTTAATATGAAATCCTGTATTTTGAACGTTTGATTGCCCATAACTATCAAGTCAGCCATGGTCATGATACCTGATGGTATTTTACTTGTAGAGCCTAGAGAACGGTTTACTTTTTTATCAGCTAGTAATTCTATTTTTGTGTTGATCATATCGTTGAGTACTTCTTTTGAATACACATTTCCATTGTCTGCAGTCCATGAGACTTCAACTGCCCCATCTACAGACGCGTCGAAATCATTTTGAACTTCATCTAACCATCTAGCCTTTGCTGAATCAGGAGTAAAAGAATCCCTTGAAGTATCAGTTTTCATATGGGAAGCAAAATATCCCATGACAAGAGTAAAGATGATAAAGAATGTAATTATTTTTTTAGGATTTTTACTAACAAATGAAGAAACTGAGTGAAGTTTTTCAAAACGTGAATCATCTGGCATACTTTAAATCCTCCAAATGTGTTTTTAAACTTTATAGATGAAATAGATGTATATTATATGTATATTCCCCAAATTTTTCAATTATTTTAATAATGTTATAACTCTGATTAATAAAAAAAGTATACTGGAAAATAATAAACTAAAAAAAGAAATAATAAGAATTATTGTTTTTTCTTCAGTACTGGTATGTCTTTCTTTTGAGGTTCTTTGGATTTACAACATTTTGCCCAGATCATCAAACCAGAGGGCAGAACGAATACAGCTACAAGAAAACTGTATCCAATTGCCATCGCAGTTATATAACCAAACTGGGAAAGTGGTAGGATCTTCGAGGTTGATAGGATCCCAAAGGCACCAATAGTGGTTACTGCAGACCCGAATAATGCTGCACCTGTGTTCTGGACTGTATCATGCATAGCGTCATACAGATTATCTTCTTCCTCTTTCTCTTCTGTAAATCTGTGGGTTATATGAATGCTGTAATCGACTCCCATACCTACAGTTAATGCAGTGATACTTACAGTCATCACGTTAAGTGGGACATCCATGATATACATCGTGCCAACGATCCAAATAGTAACTATCGTAACCGGTAAGGTAGTAATCACACCTAATACCTTTGATTTATGTATGTAGTAAAACACAATAGTTAATATTATAGCTACTATTATTACAGTTACCATTAAAGAATTTATTTGGGTATTACTGAGTTCTTCTGTAGTCTCTTGTCCCACGATCGAACTGCTTGTTATTTTGGTTGAGAACCCTGCATCTTTTAAAGGTTTAGAATCTTCTTTCAACTCGTCTTCCATTACCTTAGCATTATCCATGTTACTCGTGATTTTATTGGCATTTTCTTTAACCTTGATTATCGCTTTTGTATAGGAACCTTCATCAGTTCGATAAAGAATATTTTGGATCTCTCTTTTACTTTCTTTAAAGGAGAAAAGTAAACCATAAAGAGCTGTAACGTTTTCTTCTGGAATCTCATCACCATCTTTATCGCTGTTTTGAAAAAGACTCACTATACTTTCATTATAATTTGGACTACCAAATTGAGCCTGACCGTATTTTTGTAACACTGATAAAACAGTAGAAGATTCACCATTTGATATCACCATTTCATCGTCCTTAGTGTTTTCAATAGTTTTGTTTACTGCATGTAAATATTCAGGATTATCCACTTCATTTTCGGTATATATGTATGCATATGACGTGCTTATGTTGAAGTTAGCATTTATATATTCTATATTTTCGCTTTGTGATTTATCCTCAGGTAAGAAGTCTTGGATGTCGAATGTAGTATCAATATTGACCACTCCATACATCGCCGATGATGTTATTATTAAAACCACTATCAGTACAACAAAAGGATGTTTATCTGAGGCATCCGTAGATTTAGAGAGTATGGAGTTTATCAATCCTTCACCTTGCTTTTTTAGTTTTTTAGAGATATCTGTTTTCTTTTTCTTACTTCCTTTCCTTTTTTCTCTCCAAGTATCTACAAGTTGGAGAACTGATGGGAGGAATCCTACCATCAGAATAAAGCTAGACGAAATACCAACAGCAGCTAGGATACCGAAGTTTCTCATTACCGTTATATTACTGAAGGTATTTGATAAAAATCCGATAGCAGTGGTTATCGTGGTGAGTAGCAGTGCCCCTCCAACAGTAGATATAGCTATCATGTTGGCCAATTTTGGTTTTTTATCATCATCTTTTTCTTCTCTATACCGCATAACAATATGAATTCCATAGTCGATTACCAGTCCCGTTATCAGGATCGGAACTGCTATGATCATAGGATTGAATTCGTAACCTAATATAACTCCAACACCAAAGGTCCAAACGATAGCCATTAAAAGAGATAATAGACTTACAGCGGTTTCCACAACAGTTCGATAGATTAAAAGTAGAATTATAACAACAAACAGGAATGCTAGCGGCAGCAGTGTATTTAAGCTGTTGTTAGCACTATCGTTGATCTGTTCCATCATCACTTGTTGTGCAAAAATTTTTGGTTTGGAATTAATACATTCTTTTTTACTTAT
Organism: Thermoplasmata archaeon; assembly: GCA_046538435.1. Classification (GTDB taxonomy): domain Archaea; phylum Thermoplasmatota; class Thermoplasmata; order Halarchaeoplasmatales; family Halarchaeoplasmataceae; genus CAYSTL01. The sequence goes on from JBKHIX010000003.1 coordinate 2,792, forward strand.
ATCAATAATATCATACTGTACTTCCTTTCTCGTAGAACTTGAATAGCTTGAGTTAAGTTGTACGAGTCCAATAGCACTCCTACCTTTAATATCAGATATATCCTTTAAATGGTTGAAATCTTTGCTTATAGTTATTGGTAAACTCTGTCTTATGGAACCTATTATTTTTGGGAGATTTTCAGCTGATGAAATTTGAGAATTGAAGGAAGAAAAGTTACTTTTGTTTTCATAAATGTTAGTACTTTGAGAATTTATGTATTGCTTGAAGACAGTGAAGGATTGAGAGTTAGTGGAGTTTTTTATCTGATCCACAGTTTGCTCTAAATGTTTTAAAGTTTTTAATGTGCTATCTAAGTAATTAATTGAAGATGTGAAATTACTATTTGTTTTCTCGATAGAACCATCAACTTCCTTTCTCATCTCTTCCCTATCATAGGTTAAAGTTTTGTAAACGTCCTTTTTAATATCCTGGTCTGACATGTTAGAAAGTTTCTTTTTTTTATCTTCTAAAGTAAGTGATGTTGAGGGCATATCGATTGATGGGATATCCCCCATTGTTTCGGATTGAATAATATGCTGTATCTGGAAGAAAGTCAAAGTCATCTTGATAGCATTTGATGGATCTTCCTGCGATCTCGGCATTTTAAGAATACCGTTCATCCCCTCAAATAGATTTTTAAAAGGAACTAAATCAGGATTAGTTTCGAGTGTCTTTATAAAATCCTCGGTTTCCATAATTTTTTCTTTTAGAGGTGCATCAGATTGTAAAACTTCTATCAATGATTGTAGTTGTTCCTGATAATCCATCAACGGCTCCCATACCTCAGGGTTTAGAGTAATCTGAATTACCGCATTCAAGGATTTTGTAGTATTCTCCATGAGCGACTGATTAGTTCCTAGTTGAGCGGATTTAATCAATGCATCACCATATGTGAACGTACCGTTGATAACATTGAACATCTCTTTCTGTATGTTAATACCATCCTTGATCTTAGATGATTTATCTGGAAGATTGAGGATGAAATTTTGAATTTCAAAGGTTTGATTACTCATCAAAATGGTGTCAGCAAGTGTATTTACACCTTCAGGGATATTATTTGAAGATGAAAGAGTTTTATTTACCTCTTCATTCTCCATCAGTTTTATTTTAGTATTGAGCATATCCATGAGTACTTCTTTTGTGAAAACATCACCATCGTTTGCTGCAAACGCTATTTGTACGGCTTCTCCAGTAGTTCCAAATTCACTTTGTATATCATCCAACCATTCAGCTTTGTTACTTTCAGGGTTGAAAGATTCTTCTTCAGTTTCCATGGACATGTTAGAGGCAAAATATCCCATCACAAGCGTAATCAATACAATAATAACGATAATCTTCATTGGATTTTCACTAACAAAGGAAGGAAAAAAATCAAACCGACCTTTTTCTCTTTTTATCTTCAATGTTTTCACCCATATATATTAAATACAAATCTAATCTTATCAAGATTAAGAATCATCTTTCTTATTTAAAGGTTTTACGATGACCTGGACTAAATCACCTTCATTGATATCAAGAGCCTCTCTTTCAGCGGTAGGAATGGTCACTCTGCCACTCTCACCAACTTTAGCTTTGAAAAAAGCATGAGCATATGCAGCATTCTCCATTATTTTAGGTATTTCTTCCCTAAGTGATCTAACTAATTTTGGAAGATCCTGAATTTCGGTTTCATTTAATATTTCTCCAATTTTCATGACATACACCTACATTTATCCCCATTTTGTGTCATTTATTTATGTCTTTTGGCGATGTGAACCGAAAAATGTAAATAAACATCAAAATCCCAAATAATTTGATGCCTAAAACTAAATATATATTAATTTAAAAGTAGAGAAAAGAAAAATAGTGTAATAAATTATTCAGATGAATAATTTATTAAATCAATTTTTTGATTTTTTCGATGTTTTCTTCGATCTCAGCAATTTTTTCTTTCTCTTCTTCTTCGATCTCATCGATTATCTCTTCTATGTCCTTTTCTAAACTGTAAGCGTGAACAGGTCGACCCTTGCCTTCTTTCTTTATGTCCCTTTTCGCCACCCAATCCTTTTCTCTAAGGTCCTGCATAGCTATTGAAACTTCAGGTTGTCTTAGACCTATTTCACTTTCAATTTCTCTACTTTTAATTTCATCTCTTCCAGCGATATAGACTAAAGTTTTTGCTACATTTTTATTCAAACCGGTTTTTATTAACTTTTCAACCAATTCTTCTTCTTTTTTAGAGAATCCGTCGCTCATTTTATCTCTCCAATAAAATGATAAAGATAATAGTTTATATATTTTTTGATTCAAATTAAGGGTTTACTCGAAATATATCAGCGGCTTTATTATCCCGTCCTCCTTAGTTTTCCTCAAATTGAAACCTTTTTCTATTTCATCGAATTTAAATTTGTGGGTAGTCATTGGTGTGGGGTCTACTTTGTTTTTATCAAGTAATCTCAATAATCTAGTCAATCTGACTCTTCCCCCAGGACATAAAGTATTATTGATTGTAATCTCGGACATTCCTACACCCCAACCTTGCCTTGGGATCTTTAAATATTCCCCTTTACCATGATATCCGATGTTAGATCCAGCACCTCCTGGTTTTGTCACTTCTATACACTGCTTGAAAGTTTCATTCATTCCCAATGCTTCTATTGCAGAATCTACACCTTCTACGTCTGTTAATTCCATGATCTTTTCTACAGAATCACCCTCAGTAAAATCAACTATTTCATCAGCCCCATATTTTCTACTAAGTTCTTTTCGCTTTTCTACTGACTCAACAGCTATAATATGACCAGCTCCCTGTAACTCTGCCCCTTTAGTAGCCATCAAACCAACGGGACCCTATGCGAATACTGCTACAATACCACCAATAGGAATATTTGCTATCTCTGCTCCACCAAATCCAGTGGACATCATATCACAAATGTAAACCGCTTCTTCATCTTTTACTCCTTTGGGAATAAGAGCCATGTTAGCATCAGCTTCATTTACATGGAAAAAATCTGCAAAAACACCATCTTTTACATTTGCGAATTTCCATTCATCAAGAGCTATATTTGACTGAGATGAATGTCCTCTTTGTGATGCATCTGACCTTAAATCAGGAGTTATCGCCCAACAGCTGCTCTATCTCCTGGTTCAAACGAATTAACTTGATTCTCAACTTCTTCGACTATCACACCCTTATAGCTTATAAGAAAATTATACTTAAGTAAATGTGATTTCATCCTAAACAAAACATTTATATAGAACCTCTTACTAATTACTTAATGCAAATATTACAACCTCGAGTTGTCAAATGTAGGTGATAAATATGGCTGAAGAAGAAGATGTAGATATTGAGGAAAGAGAGGAAGGGAAAGGTAGTGAACTAGCTGAACGAAGAGAGGACTTATTCATGAATCCGTTCAAAGAGATGGAAACGTTATTCGAGGATTTAGACAAAACCTTCGACAGGTTCTTCGGTAGACCACTGATGAGAAGAGAGAGAGGAAAACCAATGATTCCATCACTACGAGGACCAGCATGTGATCTAAGAGATTTGGGTGACGAGTATGTCTGTGAAGTAGACCTACCAGGCATGAGTAAAGATGACATCGAAGTAGAGGTAAGAGAAGATAGGCTCGCCATTAAAGGTAAGGCTAAGAAGGAAACCAAAGAAGAAGGTGAAGATTACTTAAGACAGGAAAGAAGAGTCCGATCATTCAATAGGGAACTACCGATGCCTGAAGACGTTATCTCCGATGACGCAGAAGCTACACTTAAGAATGGTGTACTCAGGGTAACATTACCTAAAAAGGAACCAGAGAAGAAGAAGGGTAAAAAGATAGAAGTCAAGTAAAAAGTAATCCCTTCATTTTTCATTTATAAATAAATTTAAAAGGTAGTCGATATGGAACGAGATGACTTCGAAAAGATAATACAACTCCTCCAGAATCAGACCAGGAGGAAAATACTAGAGATCTTGAGCAGAGAAGGTCACTATCCTTTGCAGATCTCCAGGAGTATGAATACCAGCCAACAGGCTATCTCGAAACATCTCAAGAGACTGGAAGAACAGGGATTGGTCACTTCTAGAGAGAGCAAGAGCAGGAAGGGAGGACCACCGACTAAGACGTACACTCTAAACAAAGAATTCTCGGTCCGTATCGATCTAGGTCCACAATTGTTCAAGACCAAGATAGAAGAGTTGGACAATCTTGAAGATCTTGAAGGTTATGACGATATTAAAGATAAACTGGATGAGGATCTAGATAGAAAAACTCTCGAGGAGCAGAGAACCCTTGTTCAAGATATCGAAGAAGAGATAGATGATCTTGAAAATAAAAGAAAATGTTTACTTAAAATGAAGGAAAAAGCCCTTTCAGAGGCATTTAACTTCATACATGAGGAATTTGGAGATTATGAGGTTAGAGAAATACTATACTATGTGTTAGATTCCGGAGTAAAAGACCCGGTTAAAATTGCTAAACACTTCAATGTTAGAGAAGATGAGATTGAAAGAATAATAAATAAAATAAAAGAAAAAATAGATATTTGGTGATAATATGAATCGAAAAGATGATGAAGATGACGAAAGAAAAAGAAGAAGAAGACCTGATCCATTCAAGGATCTGTTTGGATTCTCAGACATGTTTGGATTCTCCAACATGGATGATGAATTCAAAAAGATGCAGAAATTAGCAGAAAAGATGATGAAACAAGGTAGACAGCGTATGAACAGAGATCCATTCGTATATGGATTCACAGTAAGAACAGGACCAGAAGGAAAACCACAGATAGAGGAATTTGGAAATGCTAAGGACTATTTCCATGAGGGAGAAGAAAAGTCAGAGTGGACTCCGTTGACAGATGTCCAGGAAACTGATGATTCAGTACTGGTCACCGTTGATGTACCTGGTGTCGAAAAAGAAGACATAAACTTGCAGGTGAGAAAGGATTCTTTAAAGGTTTCTGTTGACGGAAAGAGGAAATACGGAAAAACCATCGGATTACCTTCACAAGTGAATCCAGAGGATGCAGAAGCAAAGTACAACAACGGCGTTTTAGAAGTTGAGCTAAAAAAAGAAAGTGAAGAAGTTGGGAAGACAATAGAAATTGAATAAAGTGAGTGATCATGACATCAAACGAAGAAGAAACTAATAATAAAGAATCAGAAGAAGAACAGCTAGAACAGGAAGAATACGAAGAAGAAACTACAGAGAAAGAAGAAAGAGAAAAACTGGAACAGGAAGTCGAAGATTTAGAACAGTCACTTAAAAAGGTGATGGCAGATTTCGATAACTACAGAAAACGTATGATGAGAGAGAAGAAGAATATCATCGAAAGGGCTACAGAAGACTTGATGATAGACCTGATCGAAGTCCTGGATGACTTCGAGAGAGCCAGGGATAATGAGGACGAGATGGACAGTAAAGGAGTTGAGATGATATACAGTAAGTTCAAGAAAGTCCTCGAAGATCACGGCTTAGAGGAGGTAGATTCCGAAAACAAAAAATTCGATCCAAACTATCATGAATGTTTGATGTCGGTCGAAGATGAAGATCATGAAGAAGATGAGATTATAGAAGAATTTCAAAAAGGTTATAAGTTGAATGATAAGGTCATAAGACCTTCGAAAGTTAAAGTTGCAAAATAATGAACATAGGTGATAATGTATGAGTAAAATATTAGGAATAGATCTTGGAACGACAAATTCCGCGATGGCGGTAATGGAAGGTGGAGAGCCTACTATAATACCCAATGCAGAAGGAGAAAGGATTACTCCATCAATAGTAGCATTCAAGAAAGACGGTGAAAGACTAGTTGGAGAAACAGCGAAAAGGCAGGCAGTTAAGAATCCTGATAGAACCATCACTTCTATCAAGAGGAAGATGGGTACAGATCATAAAGTAAAGATCGATGATAAAGAGTATACACCAGAACAAATATCAGCCATGATCCTCCAGAAACTTAAAAGAGATGCTGAGGATTATCTGGGAGAAAAGATAGAGAAAGCAGTCATCACAGTACCTGCTTACTTCAACGAACCGCAGAGAGAGTCTACCAAGAATGCTGGTGAAATAGCAGGATTCGAAGTAGAGAGAGTGTTTAACGAACCTACAGCTTCCTCAATGGCTTATAAGATGGAAGAAAAAGAGAAGGCTGAGACCATCCTTGTTTACGATCTAGGGGGAGGTACTTTCGACGTATCTATCCTAGAAGTTGGTGATGGGGTTTACGAAGTTTTAGCTACTTCAGGTAATACTCAATTAGGTGGAGATGATTGGACTGATAGAATAGTTGATTGGGTTGTTGATGAGTTCAAGAAGGATACTGGAATAAATATAAGAAATGATAGAGAAGCCTTACAGAGAGTTTTCGAGGCTTCAGAGAAAGCAAAGAAGGAACTGTCATCTAGACAGAAGACGGAGATAAACTTACCGTACTTAACAGCCAATCAAGACGGTCCAAAACATCTTGACGTAGAACTTACAAGGGCTAAATTCCAAAATATGACAAAGGATTTGGTAGAGAAAACAAAAGAACCAGTCAATATAGCCATGGATGATGCTGACCTAGATTCTAGTGATATAGATGAGATAATATTAGTTGGTGGATCAACAAGATTACCAGCAGTTCAAGATTTCGTTAAGGATTACTTCAATAAAGATCCACATAAGAGGATAAACCCAGATGAATGTGTGGCTATAGGTGCAGCAATACAGGCTGGTGTTATCTCTGGCGATGTAAAAGATGATATCGTACTATTAGACGTTACACCACTCTCATTAGGTGTAGAGACTTTGGGGGGTGTCATGACGACCATGCTCGAAAGAAATACTACGATACCAACGGAGGCCACTAAAACGTTCACGACTGCACAGGACAACCAGACAAATGTAGAAATACACGTGGTTCAGGGAGAAAGAGCTATGGCTCAGGATAACCACAGTTTGGGAAGATTTAATCTAACGGGTATTCCACCAGCTCCAGCAGGTGTACCGAAGATAGAAGTAACCTTTGAAATGGATGAGAACGGCATCCTTAATGTGAAAGCACAAGATCTCGGATCGGATAAGAAGGAAAGTATTACAGTAGAGGCAACTGGTCAGCTCTCTGAAGATGAGATCGAGAGGATGAAGGAAGAAGCAGAGAAACATGCTGAGGAAGATGAAAAGAAGAAGGAAAGAATTCAGACAAAGAACGAAGCTCAACAGTTGGTATATTCAGCGGAGAACACATTAGAAGAGATGGGTGACCAGATAGACGAATCTACAAAAGAAGAGATACAGGGTAAAGTCGATGAACTAAAAGATGCCATCGAAGAGGATGATTACGAAAAGATAAAACAGAAGAAGGAAGAACTGTCAAAGAAGGTTCAGGAGATAGGTCAACAGATGTATCAAGCACAACAGCAGGCAGGTCAGCAACAGGCTGCACAACAGCAGGCAGCACAACAGGCAGCTAGACAGCAGGCTCAAGCAGATGATTCGGATGAAGGAGAATATGTTGACGCGGATTACGAAGTTGTGGATGAGGACGAAGAAGAATAAAAACCCCTTTCTAAATTTATAACATAACACAAAAAAATGTGTTATGTTTTCCATTATATATTTAATATACCCCCTATTGTTGTGTGAAGAACATGGCTGAGGATTACTATGACGTTCTAGGAGTTAGCAAAGACGCCTCGAAGGATGAGATCAAGAAGGCCTACAGAAAGAAGGCTAAAAAATATCATCCTGACAGGAATCCAGATAATGCAGGAGAGGCTAGAGAAAAATTTAAAAAGATCTCTGAGGCTTATGAAGTCCTAGCAGATGATGAAAAAAGACAGAGATATGACAGGTATGGTAAACAGGGAGTAGAGCAGGACTTCGGCAGTGGTGGATTCCAGTGGTCCGACTTCTCACACAGAGATGATGTGGAAGATCTATTTTCAGACCTATTTGGTGGACGAAGTAGAGGCGGTGGATTCGAGGATCTATTCAGCGAATTCTTCGGTGGTAGAAGAGCAAGCAGACGTCAAAAACAGCAGAGACGAGGCAGTAATCTGAAGATGACTTTAGAAGTTTCTCTAAAAGATATACGAGAGGGAAAAGAGAAGAGCTTTAAACTAAATAGACAGGCCCAGTGTGAAGAATGTGGTGGTAGTGGAAGTAAATCTGGTGGAACGAAGACATGTCCCAATTGCGGTGGCTCAGGAGAAGTCAAACAGGTGCAGAGAAGGGGGATACAGCAGTTGATAACGGTCAGCGAGTGTCCTCAGTGTAATGGTATGGGTCAGATAGTTGAAAATCCTTGTTCAAAATGTGGAGGTTCTGGTGTTGTAAATAAGAGAGAACAGATATCTATCAAGGTACCGCCAGGGACTCAAGATGGTACAAGGCTTAGAGTAAGAGGTAAAGGAGATGCAGGTAAAAGAGGAGCACCTCCAGGAGATCTTTACATAATCTTAAGAATAAAGCCACACGACACATTCCAAAGATCTGGTAACAATCTAATTATGGAAACTGAAGTTACCATGACAGAAGCATCTTTAGGCACTAAGATCAAGGTTCCTACACTAGAAGATAAAGTTGAAGTAAAAGTACCTGAAGGAACTCAGCCAGGAAACCAACTGAGATTATCAGGAAAGGGTCTTCCAAGACCCAATGGAAGAGGATATGGAGATCTTATCATAAAAATAAATGTAGTCATACCAGAAAAGCTGAACAAAGATCAAAAGCAACTTTTAGAGGAATTTGCTGGTATAGAAAAAGAAAAAAATAAAAGCTGGTTTGACAAAATAAGAGGAAAATAAGTTTAAAGGAGTTCGACTTCTTTCAAATCCTTACCTCCTAGACAATCTATCTTTTTACCCACTTTTTCTATATTGTACTTTGTGCCGAATTCGATTCCAGGAGGATAGCATAGCTTGTAATTCTCACATTCTATATTGTTGCATCCCTTGTCTTCTAAAGTGATTACAGATCCTTCTATAACAGATCTGCCAGAAGCTGTTGTTTTTACAGGTATTTTTTCAACCTCTACTACTTTTACATCTTCATGGTGGACTTTACAATTATGCTCCTTATCTCTTACACCCGTTATCCTGTACCATCTGTTCTTATCCAAACCACAGCATGAATTTTTTAGTTCACAGCTTTGACACCTTGATAAACATCCTCCAAATCTAAATTCAAGTCCCTTCTTTGCAAGTTTTTTTCCGATTAACGTTACTGATGTCATTTTATTTCACCTTTTTATTTATATTACTCCAGTTTCTCTAGCAGCTTCCTCTGCTGCATCTCTATTCATCTTTCTACTCCCTAGAATGGTATATCTCTCAGGTCTTATCTCAGGAGCGTGAACTATTGCGTTCACGACCTCATCTTCTGATAATTCTAACCCCCTCGCTGTTGTTGGAGCTCCAACAGCTTGAAGTGTGTTCTTTATCTTTTTCCAATCTCCTCCATGAAGATACATCATTATTATAGTTCCTACCCCACACTGCTCACCGTGGAGAGCAGGTTTATCGACTAATCTATCCAAAGCATGGCTGAATTTGTGTTCACTACCGCTCGCAGGTCTTGATGTACCTGCAATACTCATAGCAACGCTTGAGCTGACCAGTGCTTTAACTACCAACCATGCACTCTCCTGGAGGCCTGGCTTTATATTATCTGTATTTTTAATAAGTAATTCTGCTGTTAACTCAGAAAGATTTGCAGCATAACTGGAATACGGTTCTGCTCTTAATCTTTTTGCTAACTTCCAGTCAAGTACTGCTGTTGAATTTGATATTATATCACCACATCCAGCAGCTGTAAGTCTAGGAGGGCTATTAGCAATGATATCTGTATCTGCTAATACAGCTAACGGTGTTTGAGCAGGAACTGATATCTTGTCCCCATCTCTTTCTATAGAAGCCCTTCCAGAAGCTATCCCGTCATGAGAAGAAGCAGTTGGGACGCTTAGAAACGGAATATCCAATAATTGTGATGCATATTTAGCTACATCAATAGATCTTCCTCCCCCAACACCTAAAAAGAAATCAAATTCGGTTTTTGTATTCTCAACAACATCATCGATCGTATCTTGATTAGCCTCTTTTATCTCTTTTATTTCTATACTGTAATCCATTTCTTCTAATATCTCTTTAACCCTGTTCCCAGCAATTTTTTTAGTAGTTTGGTCACAAACGATAAGAGCATTTCTATTGAGTTTGAGTTCGTCACAGATCTCCCCTATTTTTTCTAAAGCTTCGTTTCCAATAACTACATTACGGGGAAGCTGCATATTTTTAAATTTATCGAATATCTCTTTTTTTTGACCAACATTTACGTTATTATCTGAATCCATGGTTTACCCGTTTTATAAAGAAAAAATTTTGTCCAATATATTACTTTCCCTCTTTTAGACTGTTTATTCAAAGATACGAAGTTTCTACTTATTTTTATAAAGGAATGCATCATTCTAAGGCTAATATTATTCTGAAAGTTCTTTATCTATCAGCTCTGCTACTTTTTTACCTGATAGGAGCATTCCGCCAAATATTGGCCCCATCCTTGGTGCCCCCATCACAGCATTAGCACACATACCAGTAGTATATAATCCTGGGAACACTTCCTGGGTATTCTCTACCACTGTTTTTTCACCAATCTCTGCCCACATGGACTTTTCCCCAATAACAAAACCTTCTTCAGTTTTCAATTCTCCAGCTTTCCTTTCCACAACATGACAGACTTCAGCGTCATGGCCTGTAGCATCTATTGTGGCAGAAGCTCTGACTGTTATAGGGTCTACGTGAAGACCTGCTACATCTATCGGTGATGAATTAAGTACGAAACCATTCACCCTTCCTTGTTCGTAGAGTACATCTTCGACCGTCATAAGATTGAATACCCTAGCTCCTGCATCTATAGCTGAAGATAATAATTTAGATACTGACTCTATAGAATCAGCCGTATAATATCCATCCTTTTCCTCTCTTGATTTTACTCCCACTTTTTCTAACTCTTCTACGGATTCGTCCTGGACTACTAGTACGGGATAACCCATTCCTCCTCCCCACATTCCTCCACCAGGAGATAATTTTCTCTCGAATACCGCAACATCGTGGCCTTTTTCAGCAAGATATCTTGCAGCTACTAATCCCGCAGGACCAGCTCCTGCTATAGCTACATCACTTTCGATCTTCTCAGAAAACTCTTCAAAATACCTATCTACAATACAGCGCGTGACTTTGATATCATCGATCATAATTTCCACAATGAAACAACAAAAGTAAGAGGTATTTATAAGTTATAGGTGGCTGTACTACTTTCATAGATTGACGATTTTGCTCAAATCATCATGAGATGTGTTAATATAATATTCTTCTGATCTCACTATTCAACTCTCTACCAGCGGATTACTCTTTTCTTTTATTTTTTCATCTTTTATACCATATAGATAGTATTCAAGTATGAAATAACCTGCTTTGACACCCATCAATATCATTAGTAGCATTAGTATTCCTGGTATGGATATCTCTGCTGTCATTTGTTCAATCTCAACAGTCAGGTCCAATCCTGTAATAAATGTGTATATGTATACCGCTAAACCAACTGTCTTGGCTATTCCTAAGATCATTCGATATATCTCACCTTTATTTAAATAGGCAGTTACCGCTCCTAATATTGACACTAATGTGCCAAATATTAAGATATTCATAGTTACTCCATCAAAGATGTATGCATATCCAGGGTATGCACTCGTTATCATCGATATGGATATTAGAGCAACTACAACTAATAGGATAAAATATACAATCCCAATAATCACTGCTTTAATAGGGTGTCTTTCGTGTTGTTCACTGTTCATAAACATCCACCTCCTCTTCATATTCGTAACCACTGGTATTATCTGTAATTGTTACCACAGCATAGTCCGGCACTCCTGAAAGTGTAGCTGATAAAGTGTCATCGATACTCTCTCCAGATTGTACAAGGTATGATTCTTGAGTTTCACCTACTAAAGTTCCTGCAGAATTAAAAATATCGACGTCGAGTGTTAAATCTAGTTCATATGGGCTATCATTTCCGAAAGCAATATCAGCAAAGGCTTCATTTCCAGAATATCTTATGCTGCTAATTTCTAAGCCATCTAATGGTGCGCCCCAATTGTATGTTTCATCACCATAATTTAATGTGTAATCATATTCCTCTATTGTGATTGTACTTTTGAAAAATAGAGTCTGGGAATTCGTAGCCAATTCTTTAGCATCATCATCTGATAAACCAAAATTTAATTCAGCCGATTGGTCTATACCTAAAGTAATCCTCACATCGGTACCAGAAAATCTATACTCACTTTCATCATACATTCCTACATCTACTATAATATCTCCATATATGAAATCGTTTTCATTAGTAGAAATATCCATAGGTACAGTGAGTTCTGGATTACCTAAACCGTCTGTGGTTATTTCTGCGTCGTTATAATGGATAGTATAACTGTTAAGGATCCTTTGCCAAGTGTGTACTTCCCTTACAGTATGACTGAAACCGGTATTTTCTAAATCTATATCAGAGATGAACACAATCTCTTGAGTAGTGTTTACGAACTCATTGACCTCATTCCGTTCGAGGTCGAATGTAAATAGTAGAGTTTCAGGTGTTCCTAAATCGAATTCTTCCTGTGCTGTATCATATAATTTTGTCTCATCCTCATTATACATAGATATATCTATGTTTATATTCCCTTCTAACATATCGTTAGTATCTACGTCTACGGGTACCTCAAACCTCAACCCATCTTCATGTTCTTCAAACGTACCATCTTCATATCTAAAGTTGATATCGTTTATCAATCCATCCCATTCCAGTATATCTTCAAATTGGATGTCGAATTTTAAAAATGAGTACGAGTAACCACCTTTAAGCTTAATATTTATATTAACATCGGTTTGATTATTGATAAGATGATCTTTAACCTCATCTGAAATTTCATCAGTATCTTTAGAAAAATCTAACTTAATATTTTTATCCTCACCAACAGCTATATTTCCAACATTTTTGGTAGAATTAATGTACAATTCATCTAAAGTTGATAGATGCATATCAAGTTTGATATCTTTTAGATCAAAATAGCCAGAATTATTTATCCATATATTACCAGAGGCGCTGATAGTATCGTTATCTATATCCCAATCCATACTTTCCTGCTGTGGCTCAACTGTGATATCCTGTGAGGCTACAGGTATAACACACAATACAGATATGACTAGTATAATAATAGCAAAAATTGCTAAAACTATTCTGTAAGAGATCAAAGGCCATCTCATATACAAAAATAACAAAAGCGCATTAAATAAAAGTTTCTCATCCAATCCAACACTTTTTATATCAGATATCACAACTCACTATCGATGGAATGCAGTCGATGTAATCAACCAGCAATAACCTATATAAGATACAGTGGAGAACACTTATGTAAAGAACATTTTAAGAATTTCTTTGAGACAAGAGTTTTTAAAGAATTCAGAAAACAGGTAGATATTGGTAGAGGTAAGAAAGTAGCCGTTGCCGTATCGGGTGGAAAAGACAGTATTGTGGCTTTAAGAATAATTCATAAAATACTTGGTGAAAGAAGAGACAGTGAGATATATGGTATAACTATAGATGAAGGTATTGAAGGTTACCGACCTAAGAGTCTTAAGATTGCTGAAGATGAATACGAAAAATTGGGTATAGAATACGATATAGTATCGTTTAAAGATAGATTCGATCTTCCTTTAGATAAGATTTTAGAACAGAATATAGGGATGCCCTGTTCTGTTTGTGGGGTACTCAGAAGATGGATTATGAACAAGATGGCTAAAGAAGCTGGTGCTGATTTTCTAGCTACAGGTTTGAATCTAGATGACACATCACAATCTATTTTGATGAATTTCTGCAGAGCTGATATAGAAAAGTTAGCAAGGTTAGGTCCTCACAAAAAAGTGAAAGAAGGATTGGTTCCCAGGATAGCACCTTTGAGGAATACACCCGAAAAAGAATCCTATCTATACGCAATGGTATCTGATATGGAGATACACGAGCAGGAATGTCCTTATTCTGACGAAGCCCTTCGAGGACTATACAGAGATATAATTGGACAGCTCGAAGATAATACACCTGGTGCTCGTTTTGCGATTCTTAGTTCTTATGATAAATTAGAGGATATGTTGAGAAAGGAATTTAGTGGTGATGGTGAATTGCAGGAATGTGTATCCTGCGGTGAACCTACTATTAATGAAAAATGTAAGACATGTAAATTGGTCGATAAATTAGTTGTAGAAAGAGGCTGATATTGTGGAAAATGGAAATGTTATTTTCGACCTAGATGGGACACTTTATGATACTGAAAAAGTGAGTATAGAGGCACTTCAAACAGCACTCTTAAAATTCGGAATAGATGATGTTACTAACGATGAAATAAGAGGACAATTCGGGGAAGTTACGGATACTATCGTAAGGAATCTTGTTCCTGATATGGGGGAAAAATTCTATATGGGCCTGAAAGAAGAGATAAAATTTCAGGAAGAAAGATTGATTCCTAAAAAAGGTGAACTATACGATGGAATCAGAGATATACTTGAAGATCTATACAGTAATGGTTACAATCTTTCCATATGCTCGAATGGAAGGGTGAAGTATATCAATATCGTTCTTGAGACGACAGGTATAGTGGATTATTTCACTCATATAAAAGGTAATAAACCGGGAAAGAGTAAGACCGATCAACTCAGATCGTTGTTAGAAGCGTTGGATAGTAAGAACGCTGTGATGGTTGGTGATAGATATCACGATATTGAAGCAGCTAAAGAGGTTGGGATACCAAGCATCGGTGCTGCTTATGGCTTTGGTAGAGAAGAGGTTGAATCCGCAGATTTTATAGCAACAGAACCTCTAGAAATTTATAAAATAGTAAAAAAAGTATAATTGACATTATAAACCAAAATTATTCAAAATTATTTTAACTTTATTTTTGATATCCTTCTTGATTTAGATGTATAAACATCCTTTTAAAATAGATGAGAAACAATTATGGCAAGAGGAGGTTTATTGATTTTGACTCCTGCAAATACTAAAGAAAGGATTAGGACCTATATATCCAACCTAGACGACCAAATGAATGGTGGTATACCAAAAGGTCATGTAGTTCTCTTATCAGGTAACCCAGGGACCTATAAATCTTCCCTAGCCTACAATATATTATATCATAATGCTACCAAGAAAGGAAAGAAGGGACTTTACATATCATTCCATCAGAGAGCAGAGAAAGTTTAAAAGATCAATTTAAGAGCTTGAATATGCCGTACGATGAAGTTGAACATCAAATAACGATAGTCGATGTTAGTTATTTGAGAGATACTATTGATACCTCTCCAGATAACTAGATAGAAGTTTTCAAAAGATACGTTGAAAATATAAGAGCTACAACTGATTATGAACTGCTGGTAGTCGATTCTTTAACAACTTTAGAGATGATATCTCAGATGGAAAACAGGAGAGAAGAGTTATTTCACATATTTGAGTGGCTTAGAGGCTTCGGTGGATTAACTTCCCTGATGCTGGTAGAAAGAACCAGGACTGAGAAATCTCTGCATGAGGAAGAATTTCTCGCTGACGGTACAATTATTCTAAGTAAAGAAAGATTGGAAAAGTAGAAACCAGGCGATATCTAGCTATAGACAAGATGAGAGCTACTGATCATAATACATCCTACTTCACACTTTTATTTGATGGTGAGCAGTTCCAGGTCACCAGGGTCCTATCTGAATGATCTATGATTTTTTCTTTTTGATGGGAATAAATACTGCCAGCATTATTATCAACAGTAAAGCTACAGGAAATGCATCATTTGAAATAATCTCCTGTAGGACTGATTCATCTGCACTTCTTTCAAAAGCATAAAGATTTGAATCATAGGACCCAATATATAGATTACCTCTAGGACCAATCGAAGGGGATGAAGTTATGAAATAATTTAAAGTAGTGTTCCATTTTTTTGTACCATCTGGATTGATCGCATATAGATTAAAATCATAAGAACCAACATATATCGTACCATCATTATCAATCGTAGGTGAGGATATAACTGCATCATCTGTAGTATAGTTCCATTTTTTTGTTCCGTCTGGATTAACTGCATATAAATTATTATCATTAGAACCAAAATAGATAGTTCCATCATTGGCAACTGCTGGAGAAGATAAAACATCTCCATCAGTAATATATTTCCATTCCTCTCTTCCCTGCTGGTTTACTGCATATAAATTGTTATTTCTAGAACCTACGTAAATGTTCCTATTTTTTCCTATAACTGGTGAAGTTAGAATTTGCTCTCCTGTATTAAACTCCCATCTTATAGTTCCATCTGCTTCTACAGAATAAAGCCTATTATTGTTCATAGAACCTACATAAATATTTCCTTCATCATCGATTGCTGGAGCACCCCATATTGCACCAACTTCTGATAATTTCCATTCGATCTCTCCATCGTTTGATACTTTCATGAGACCTGATACAGTTCCTACATAAACATTTCCATTTTTACCCAAAACGGGAGAAGAAAATATTTGATCAATATTCTCAATATTCCATCTAATCTCCCCTTCAGGAGAGAGTGCGTATAGCCCTTCAGCAGAACCTACATAAATATTCCCGTTTTTATCTAAAGCAGGTGAAGAAAAATTAACATACCCTATATCAACACTCCATTTTTCCGATCCATCTGGATTTAAAGCATAAAAATTTCCATCTTCAGATCCAAAGTATATAACTCCTCTACGAGATATAGCTGGTGATGATGAAATCCCACCTTCAGTGGAAAATTCCCATCTAATGTCAGATTCTGGAATCCCAATCGGAGAAATTTGACAGCCTGTGCGTTTTTTATCTCCTTTAAACAAAGGCCATTCATTATCTTGTGTTTCTCCATCTACTTCTTGCGTACTGATGAAAATCGATGTCAGTACCATTCCAAATAATAGTATAATAATTACCAATGTAGTTATTTTATCCTTCATAATTCATAACCTCATATTACTCTTTTAAATCTATCTCTTTCTTAAATACGCTTCTTTTTAATATAATTTAGGAATTTCTTCATAGCATTTCCTCGATGACTGAGAGCATTTTTTTCCTGAGCACTCATCTGTGCATATGTTTTATCTTTATCCAAGGGTTTGAATATTGGATCGTAACCAAAACCACCTGACCCTCTCATTTTTTTAGTTATTTCACCTTTTGATATACCTCTAAATAGTTTCTTTTCATCATTCAGATAACCGATTACACATTCAAAACGAGAATCTCTGTTATCCCTATTTTCCATAAGTTTCAATATTCCTTCACATCCTAATGTATCCATGACATATGAAGAGTACACACCTGGAAAACCATTTAAAGTATCCACGAATAGTCCACTATCATCTATTATTAAGGGAGCAAATCCTGATAGTTCATCTAAAATATACTTGACCACTTCTTCTAGTGTATTAGCTTGGATTTCTGGGTATCCTATATCTGCCATCCTTATCTCTTTAAAGTATGGTTCTAGTGTCTCCTTATATTCTCGGTATTTTCCTTCATTAGAAGTCAGAATGTTTAAAATCTCTTCCTGATTCATTGATATCTTCCTCTAGATTCTATATTCTCGGTCCTCTTAATGATTTCATCAGCATTATAAAAGGTTTCTTTATACCCCTCTAGGATATCTTCGAAAAGTTCACGAGCGTTGGTATGGACACTTATCAACGCTTCTCTGATAAGATGAAGATCCACACCCATATCTTCAATTGTAGAATCCTTTTCACCCAGACTAAAATCGATAAAACAGAAAGAATCCTTTTTTTTGTTATAAATTATATTAGAAGTTGTAAGATCACCGTGGGTTATGGTTGCGGAGTGGAGTTTACCCACATAATTGCCTACTCTTTTCATGTCCACGTCTACACCCTCTTCGATGCTGTCCATGACTCTTTTTCCTTCAAAATATTGAATGATCAATTCTGTAGTTTTTTCATTGAGATCATAAATTATAGGAACTGGAACTCCAAATTTTTTAGCTTCATTGAGCAGCCTAGCTTCTTTTCTTATCCTTTGTTTTCTAATTTTGTAATCCAATTTAGGATGTCTATATCCTTTTTTAACCCTTTTTTTCAATACAACATCCCGACCCTTCCATCTTGCTCTCCAAACTTCAGCCTCTGCACCACGTGTTATCAGCTGTTTATCGGTGAGTTCCATATTTCATCTTATATTAATGGAGATAATAATCTTTTTCCATATCTACACTTTTTTTCAATCCGAAGGTTTATATTAGTAACCATATTGGAAAGGATTGGTGTACTCATGCCGAAAGAAAACGACGAACTAAGAGAGGTCAAAATAACGCCAAATTATTTAGATAATCCAAAAGGCTCTGCATTGATAGAGACAGGAAAGACAAAAGTGATATGTACGGTTATGGTTGAGGAATCATTACCCCCATGGATAGAGAACGATGATGAAGAACAGCATGGATGGTTAACAGCAAAGTATGGAATGCTTCCCGGAAGTGGGGAAAGCAGGATAAGGAGAGAAAGAAGGGGTGCCCGTGGTAGAACGAAGGAAATCCAAAGATTGATAGGTAGGGCCTTAAGAGCAGGTATTGATCTAGGTAAAGTTGGTCCAAGAACACTATGGATAGATTGTGATGTAATTCAAGCAGATGGTGGAACTAGAACTGCCTCGATAACTGGTGCATGGGTAGCTCTTAAATTAGCAGTACAAAAGTTGATCGACGAAGGATTACTGGAAGAAAATCCAATGAAAAGACAGATAGCAGCAACGAGCGTAGGTATAGTCGATGGAGAACCGATATTGGATCTTTGTTACGAGCATGATTACAATGCTGATGTTGACATGAACGTAGTTATGGATTCTAAAAGCAACTTCATCGAGATACAGGCTACAGGAGAAGAAGCGGTTTTCACCCGAGATGAACACGACAAACTACTAGATCTGGCCGAAAAAGGGATATTAGAACTTATAGAAAAGCAGAAAGAGATCTTTAAAGAATGATTTAAATATAATGCCTGAAATCAATTGATTGGTCAGTATAATGGATCCGACGGGTGAATTATGTATATTCATAGTAGTACCTGGTGTACTGATAGGCGGTATATTTGGAGTGTTGACATCTAATTTAGTTATAAGGAAAAAGAGAAATCTCGTTTTCTATTTTATTATAATCTTATCTGTAGGGATACTGATTTCCTTCATGCTCAATCCGATGATAATTTTTACAGCGGGCCTGTTTCTCCTAATATTTCTATTCAGGTCCAATGAAGGTGCAACAAAAGAATTTGCACCAGTTGAGTGGGTTACTAGTGGTTACGTAAAGAGGTTGGATAAAACAGAAGAAGATAATAAACCTGTGGTATCGGGAACTCTGGTAAACTTTCTAACCATTATTATTTTCTTCTTAGTCAGTATGATCTATATGCTATTATTCCCCTTTGGATTAAAAGTAATTTAAACGTTTACATCTAGTTTCTTTCCTTTATCTTCCATAAATCTGAATAGCTTTTCATAGACTGGATGAATAGAAACAGTATCTGTATCTGATATTACTATCAATTTTCTTCTAGCCCTTGTTATACTAACATTCAGCCTTCTTAGGTCCTTTAAGAAACCTATATTATTTCTATTATTGCTTCTAGTTAGTGAGAGGATTATGACTTCCTTTTCTCTACCCTGGAAACCATCTACTGTGTCTATTTCTACCAATTCATTGTTTACATAATCTTTTATCAGTTCTTTTTGATCGTCATATGGAGATATGACTCCAATTTCATTTGGCTCAAGACCCATATCTAAAAAACCATTGACTAGCTCTTTTGAAAGCAAGGCCTCTCCTTTGTTTTCTTTTGAGGTAGACCCTTGCCTTGACCGTTCTGGCATCTGGCCCTGGGTATTTATCAAAACAACCGGTTCTTTTGGATCTAGTATTTCCTTAAATTTATTATCACTTTTATCCTCTATAATATCTTCAAGAAGATGGCTCCTGACAGAATCGTCAGCAATTATCTGTCCATTATAGAATTCATCATCTGAAAATCTCATTATTTTTTCATGCATTCTATATTGCACTTTCAAAAGTGTCTTGACTTCATCACCGTACATCGCTACGAGTCTTTCAAATAAAGTCTCTGCAAGACCCTCGTTTTTAGCTCTTTCATTGAGAATAGTAGGTGGTAACTGTTTATGATCCCCAGCCATCACCAATTTATCTGATTTTACAGCAGGTATCAAACAGGAAGGTTCGGAAGCCTGGGTTGCTTCATCTATAACACAGAGATAGAATTCTCTATCCTCCAGTGCCTGACTTGCTGAAGAAGAGTTGGTGGTACATACAACATCTGCTCTCTCTAAAACTTCATTGACTGCTTTGTTCTCCAGTTCATCCACCTTTTCGAAGAGTTCATCAACCTCTTCCTGTAACTCCAATGATTTAGCCATCTCATCTATCTTGTGAGGTGGGATTCCTCTACTCCCTTTACCTTTCTTTGCCAAGCTTTTGATAGCCTCGTTACTTAAACCTCTTCTCCACCTTCCACTTGGATAGGTGTATTGATCCTGCTTCTCCTTCTTTTCAAATGCTCTTTCTCTAAGTTCCTGCGCTTTAAGATAGGTGCTGTTATCCTCTAATATGTAATCCAATGTGTGCTCTCTCAGTGTCGGAGTGACTCTAGCTGGATGACCCACTCTAACGACTTCTCTACCTCTAGAAATCAGATGTTCTACTAAATTGTCTACGGCTGTATTGGAATCAGCACATGCAACAATTGTTTGATCGGCTTCAACTGCCTGCTCTATTATCTCGATACAAGTCATTGTTTTACCAGTGCCAGGAGGACCGTGTATCAGGTGGATGTCGTTAGATTCCATAGCCTTTATAACTGCTTCTTGCTGACTTTTATTCAAATCTTGATTCATAAGATATATATCTTCAATCCGTTCAGACTCCAATTCTTCTTCAGATAAAATTTTATTGATCAATCTTCTTTTTTTACCTTCCAGGTTTTTGGTTTTCTTAACAGCATCAAGCATCCTCTGGAAAGTGATATCGTTAACATACAAGTCTAGGCGGACTTTATCATATATCCATCCAGGTGGTTTATCATCGAAGGCTGCAGTTATAGAATACCCTGTTCTCTCGATAACGGTCCCCGATGGATTATCATCTGATAGAGAATGATTTTTACTTACTCTTATAAGATCTCCAACACTTATCTCAGTACCCGGTATCCCATCCTTTCTAACAAATTTGATTAAAAATTTTCCTCCCAATCCAGTACCTTCATCTATCGCTCTTGTATTCAATATGGCTCTACCTTCCTTCTGCCTATCCCAACCCGATAGGTTCTTCATCTCCTGTTCGTGCCTCTCCATCTCTTCTTGTCTCTCTAACTCCACCAGTTCACTGAAATGATCGATGTACTCATCCTGTTCAAACTCAACATGGACTATAGACTCTGGATCTCCAGCTTCTATCACCGTGATATCATCTGATTCTTTCATATCAACCTTCTCATCTAAAGGTTGTTTTTAAATCTGTTGGATTTCAGTAAACATAAAAATCTTATACGGATTCAATCAATTTTTACAATATGTTAGACAGGTACCGCAGGATACTAAAGAATGAAAAAAAACCTTACTTCTTCACTGCCAAAAATAAAAGTATAAAAGAAGGTCTAACCGACAGATCACTCTCTGATTTACTGAAAATACACGAAAAAATACTGGAAAAAGACATCCCATCCCTGAGTCTTAAAAAGAAGATCACTTCCAAGATATTGGAGAACTGTATACTCTGTGAAAGGAGATGTAAAGTAAACAGAAAAGTGGGAGAGAAAGGGTACTGTAATGTTTTGGAATCGAAGATCTCTTCAGAATTTTTACATTTCGGGGAAGAGCGTCAGTTGGTACCTTCGCATACTATTTTCTTCAACAGATGCAATTTCGGATGCGTGTTCTGCCAGAATTATGATATAAGCCAGAGAGATGGAGGAAGGTTTATTGAACCAGAAAAATTAGCAAACATGATAGATAAAAAAGGTGGAAAAAACGTGAACTGGGTGGGTGGAGATCCAACACCTAATCTTGATTATATAATTGAGGTTTTAGATTATATCAATGAACCTCTACCTCAGATATGGAATTCTAACATGTATCTAACTAAGGAAGGGATTAATATTTTATCGAAACTAATGGATGTGTATCTCACAGATTTCAAGTATGGAAACGATGAGTGTGCAAAAAAACTCTCAAAGGTGGACAACTACACCTTTGTAATCAAAAGAAATCACAAGATCGCTGAAAAAACTGGTGATCTGATAATACGCCATCTTGTATTACCAGGCCACATTGAATGCTGTACTAAACCGATTCTTGAATGGATCGATAATAATCTAAAAGACCCGATGATCAACCTCATGGATCAGTATAGGCCTGAGTATCATGCCAGTAGATATCCCAAGATAGATAGATATTTGAATTCAAAGGAAAAGAGAGAGATGAGAAGATTGAAACATGAATATTCTCATTTAGTAGGTTGAAAGATACAAACAAAACCCTTAAAAATATAAATAAAGGTGTATTGTTGAGTAAAAAGACAAAACAGGTGTTAAAGATGGGAAGTAAAGATAGCAAGAAAACCGAAGAGAAGTTCAAGAACTTTAGCGAATGGTATAATGAGATAATAGAAAAATCTAATCTCAGCGATAAACGATATCCAGTTAAAGGTATGAACATCTGGACACCATATGGCTGGGAGTTGATGCAGAATATAGACCGCGAAACTAGAAGATTGATGAAAGAAACAAATCATCAAGAAGTTAAATTTCCACTTTTAATACCTGAGAAGGAATTTGAAAAAGAAGGTGATCATATCAAAGGTTTTGGTGATGATGTTTATTGGGTAACTCATGCAGGTCAGAATGAGTTAGATGTACCTTTACTGTTAAGACCAACCAGCGAGACAGCGATGTATCCTATATTTGATCTTTGGGTAAGATCTCATGTTGACCTACCTTTAAAAACATACCAGATGGTAAATGTATTCAGATATGAGACAAAACAAACCCGATCTTTTATGAGGATGAGGGAATTTCACTTCTTTGAGGCCCATACATGTCATGCAACAGAGCAAGGGGCTGAGGACCAGATAAAAGAAGATTTAGAAATAATGGATGAATTGGCTGAGAAACTTTGTATGCCTTATCTCAAAATTCAGAGAACTGAGTGGGACAAATTTCCAGGAGCAGATTATACAGTTGGGGGAGACGTTTTGATGCCAACGGGTAGAACACTTCAGATTGCAGGCATTCATCAATATAAAACCAACTTCTCGAAAGCATACGATATAACTTTTGAGGATGAAGATGGAGAGCATAAAAACGTTCATCAGACCACCTATGGAATGTCAGAAAGATTAGTCGGAGCATTGATAGGGATGCACGGAGATGACAACGGATTAGTTTTACCACCAGCTGTAGCACCTATCCAAGTTAGAATTATACCTATAGTCTATGAGGATGAGGAGAAAATAATGGAATACTGCTCCAATCTGAAAGAAGAGCTAGAAAACAAAAGAATAAGAGTAGATATCGATGAAAGAGATGAAAGGCCTGGAAGTAAATTCTATGATTCTGAGATGAAAGGAATACCAGTAAGATTAGATATCGGCAGCAACGAGGTAGAGAAAGACAATGTTACAGTTGTCAGAAGAGATAATGATGATAAAAGTTCGGTTGCTAAAGAAGAACTTATAGAAACGGTAGAAAAGACATTCAATAAGATGGAGGAAGACATGTATGAAGAAGCAGAGCGCTTCTTGAGAAACAATATAGATAATGTTGACGAATTCTCTGAAATCCAGGAAAAGAAGATTTACCGTATAGGTTGGTGTGGAGAAAAGATCTGCGGGGAAGATATTGAAGAGATTACGGATAAAAGTATTCTTGGAACGAAATATGGTGGAGAAGAATATAAAGGAAAATGTATAAACTGCGGGAAAGAAACCGATAAAGTAGTTTATCTTAGCAAAACCCATTAAAATATTATTCTTCTTTTATAGAGTACAGTAGAAATCCTATTATCCCAAATCCTACTAATACTGCTGTTACTGAATACACACCTACATCAAACCATTTACCATAAAGTATATTCCAGGAAAAATAAAATGCTACTCCCAGTGATGCTAGAAATGCGTAAAATATGCTTAAGTATTTTTTACTGATTAATTGTGATTCTGTTTCAGCCATAGGAGAAAATAAAGAAAGGGGTTATTAAAAAGTTTTGCTAGATTTAGTCTGAATAATGTGATTCATTGAACGGTTCAGGATTCATTCCTTTACGTTCTCTGATCTCTAGGACTATTTCTGACTGTAAGTTTTGTGGGACCTTTTCGAATCCAGCGTGTTCAGTGGACCAAAGAGCTTTACCGCCTGTAGCACTTCTTATATCCCCTGAGAAACCGAACATTTCGGATACAGGGCACTTTGCAGTTATCTCTGAATTGTTTCCTTCTTGGTCCATGTTCAGGATTTCTCCTCTTCTCTGCTGTATCTCGACACTTACGTTCCCCATCAATGTTGATGGTATATCTATGAAAACTTTCTGTTTTGGTTCTAGAAGTGTTCTACCTGCCCGGCACATTGCACCGTATATAGCATTCTTAACAGCAGGTATAACTTGTGCAGGCCCTCGATGGATAGTATCCTCGTGTAATTTTGCATTCACTAGTTTAACTTTCAATCCTTTTAATGGTTCAGCGGCTAATGGGCCCTCTTCGATAACTTCTTTGAAACCATCTTCTATGAGTTCCATAGTCTCGTGGAGATATTGAATACCCTTTGTCATATCTAATAGGACGTTTGCTCCGAGGAATTCTTCGAAATTCTTGGATTCATCCTTATCCATTCCCAATTCCTGTAATTTCTTAGTCAATTCGTTTTTATTGTCTATCTTTCCACTAACATGTATTTCTCCTTCATCGATAGCTTTCACTACATCCTCTTCTAAAGGTTCAACATCAAAGAAGAATCTGTTATGTCTGTTAGGTGAGATTCCCATAAATGTACCACCTTCACCATCTACGGTCTCTCTGTAAACAACGATCGGTTCTGATGAAGTTATAGGTACGCCATGTTCTTCTTGAATCCTATGTTCAGTAACTTCAAGATGAAGCTCACCCATTCCAGAGATAAGATGTTCTCCAGTTTCTTGGTCTATCTTAATATTAATACTAGGGTCGGCTTTTGCGATTGATCTTAGGACTTCAACTAGTTTTGGTAAATCAGCTGTATTCTTCGCCTCAACAGCTTTGGTGACTACAGCTTCTGAGAAATGTTTCATCTCTTCGAATGGTGTAGCGCCTTTTACCGAAGTAACAGTTGAACCAGCGATAGCATCTCTCAGTCCACCAACTGCTACAACATTACCTGCCTTTATCTCTTCTACTGGTATTCTATCTGCACCCACACTCAAAGAGACCTGCTGTACACGATTCATTCTAGGTTGATTATCCACGTGTAGCTCCATACCATCTTTAACTTTACCACTGAACAATCTACCTACAGATATCTCGCCAGCGTGCGGATCCATTATTATTTTAGTAACCATCAAAGACGTAGGACCGTCAGGTGAACATTTGACCATAGCCTGTCCTAGTTCTGAATTTTCATCTCCTCTCCATATATGAGGAATCCTATATTCCTGAGCTTCTATAGGATTGGGCATGTGTCTAATAACCTGGTTTAACAAGACCTCATGAAGTGGAGCTTTTTTGATCAATTCTCTTTCTTTTTCTCTACCCGCTTCGATATGCTCATAGATATCTTTGAATGAAATATCATTTCTCTGCATGTAAGGTACAGAAATAGCCCAATTGTTCAGAGCTGAACCGAAGGCAACAGAACCGTCTTCTACATTGAGACCCCATTCATCTGCGAATTCTTCAGGAACGTTGTTCTTAATTAGATTATCAACGTTTCTGATTATTTTGTGGAATCTCTGCTGCATCTCTTCAGGTGATACATTTAATTCTTTAATCAAACGATCAACTTTATTTATGAACAAAATAGGTTTGACCTTTTCTTTCAATGCCTGACGTATTACGGTTTCAGTCTGAGGCATAACACCTTCAACTGCACAAACAACAATAATTACACCATCAACAGCTCTCATGGCTCTTGTAACATCGCCACCAAAATCAACGTGGCCAGGTGTGTCAACAAGATTAATCAAGTATTCTTGTTCATCATACACATGGACCATCGATACATTTGCAGAATTGATCGTAATACCTCTTTCTTGTTCCTGTTCATCAAAATCGAGCATCAATTGTTTACCAGCCAACTCTTCAGACATCATACCAGCGCCGGCGATCAGGTTATCACTAAGTGTGGTTTTACCGTGATCTATATGTGCGGCTGTACCTATATTTCTGATCTGAAGAGGTTTATCCATAAGTTTCTGTGCTTTTTGTATATTTTTCTCTTTTCTTCCCATTAAAAATCACCAAAAAAATCTATCTTGCGGATTGTGCCATTCTTTCAATCTCTTCTTTTTTAGATAAGGCGAAACTATTTTTATCATTTTTAGATGCTTTCATCAATTCATCAGCTAAACAGGCAGCTATATCGTTATTATTTTTATATGAAGCTTTGACTGCACCTTTAGTTATATTTTGTAATGAATGTGAAACCCTTCTTGCTGGTGATACATCTACAGCTTTAGGTACTGAGATACCACCGTATGTAATCCTTGTTGTTTCTTCTCTAGGAGAAGTATTTTCTATAGCTCTTACAAGCACTTCGACAGGATTTTGCTCTGTTTTTTCGTTTATAATACCCATCGCATCTCTAACTGTGTTGTATGCTTTCGTTTTTTTACCAGTATATTCTTCAGTTTTCATCATATTGTTGATGAGTCTTTCGATTATACTGACTTCTTCTTTACCAAATCGTTTATTCGCATGTGATCCTCCACTGTGTGGGAGTAATATAGGAAGCAGATTGATATATTTCTTCAAACCTTTATCTTTGACTTCAACTTCCTTCATATCGTACTTATCAAAAAGTAAAGGCATATCTAGCGATTCGTAAAGTTCCTGTTTTTTGATTTGATCTTCTGTCATCTCTTCTTTTTCTTCTTTATTATCAGCCATAAAATTACCTCCATGGTTCTATCTTAAAGGTTTCTCTTTATTACCTGCAATAAGTTCTGATAAAGCAACTCTGTTAATTTTAACTACTTTATATCTAACACCAGGTATGTCTCCATAAGCTTTACCTTTCATACCTCCGATCCCTTCTATCAATACTTCGTCGTGCTCATCTATATAACTGATAGCTCCCTCTCCTGGTGCGAAAGCTGTCACTTGTCTACCGTTTTTGATAAGCTGAACTTTCACACATTTTCTTATAGCAGAGTTCGGCTGCTTAGCTTCTATTCCTACTTTTTCTAGAACGATACCTTTTCCCTGTGGAGCTCCCTCTAGAGGGTCCGCTTTCTTCTTTAGACCCAACTTTCTCCTTTTGTATTCCATGTCACTCCAACGAAACTTCTGACGATTCTTTTTAAGTTTTCTAGCTGTATTAAGTCCATTTGCCAATTTAAACAACTCCGTTAATACTTTTTAATTTTGATGAAGTAGGGTGGGCTATAAAGCTTTTGGTATATAAATTAATGGGGTGAGACGAATTAAATCAAAATCGGGTGCCTGTATTTCATTCCTTCTTCATCCTCATCCAATTGATTCATTAAAACAGAAACGAGTCCATCCAAGAATACAGCTGCAGAATCTTCGAATATAGTTCCAAG
This sequence comes from Thermoplasmata archaeon, assembly GCA_046538435.1. Taxonomy (GTDB): domain Archaea; phylum Thermoplasmatota; class Thermoplasmata; order Halarchaeoplasmatales; family Halarchaeoplasmataceae; genus CAYSTL01. The sequence goes on from JBKHIX010000003.1 coordinate 30,686, forward strand.
AGGGGCAAGATATGCATCTTTTTCATTCTCGGGAACATTCAATGTTATGATAACATCAGCAAAGTTTGCTAATGTTGATTTAGGACTAGCAGTTAACACAATAATATCAGCATCAACCCTTTCATAAACTATCCCTGCAGCTTGTATTGCTGTTTGTGTTTCACCTGTTTTAGAAACAAAGAAAACACAGTCATTATCCTTAACAGCAGGAGTTATAGTTTCTCCAATGAAAAATGAGTTAAGTCCCAACTGCATCAATCTCATGGCAAAGGTTCTTCCTGCAAGACCTGATCTTCCAGAGCCATAAACGAATATGTTGTTGGATTCGATAATCAGATCAACAGCTTTTGTAACATTATCAAATTCTAAATTTGAAACAGATTCTTCTATCGAATCCCTGATATGGTTTATAGATTCTTCAAGCCTGTTTATCATGCTTTAGCCTCGCTACCTTTGTTCCTCAATCTTTTTCCTATTTCTCTTGTATAGATTCTTTCGAAAATGACCTTCATATACATTGCATCATGTTCTTTAAGTGGTGATGTGGATATGATGTTGATATTTTCATCACTCTTTATCAGATAATCAACTAAATCTTCAAACTGAAGATCCCCTCGTTTTATCGGAGTCAATCTACATTTATCCTGCCCTCTTTTTTCAACTCCTGAGAAATTAATATAATGATAATCAGATATAAATTTCCTACTCATATCAAAAATTTCTGTAAAATCTTCCTCTGTATCCAATTCGTATTTGCCTTCTGCTTTAATGTGTGCAAAATTTAAGACTGGTTTCGTTCCAGATACTTGTCTGCAGACTTCGAGAACTTCATCTAAGTTTCCAAAAACATCTTCTCCTGTTTGAGTTTCTACTCCAATCTTGATCTCATTTTTGCAATTTTCATAGATCCAGTCTCTGAGTTCCCTAAGATTAGATACAGCAGAATCAATTACATCTTCATGTTTCATATCCTCTTCGATCAAGCCAAGGTGAGTAATTACTTCATTAGCTTCTAAAGCATCTGCCATAACAGCGCCATAATAAAAACTTCTTTTGGATTTATCAACCAATTCTCCCTCATCAGCTGTTAACTTCATATAGTATGGTGTATGAAGGGACATCTTAACATCTAATTCCTTACTTAAATTTGCCAAATAAGGATATCTGTAAAATTCTTCTGCAACCCCACCTCTTATAGAGTGTATCATATCGCCGGCTTGAAGTGTCTTATCAAGGTCCTCAACATGCACTTTTTCGTAATCCCTTCCTTGGTTAACTCCAATAACAAATTTATCGGGGACCTCCTTTGCTTTTAAATCGATTTGTTCATCTTCAACAGGTCTAGTTCTTACTTTTGTCCTCAAAAATTGAACTTCTAGTGCGTTCAATCCTAGTTTATGGACATCCTTTATCCCATCTTCGAGAGTTCGTCCTTTACATGATAGGGGGATACCGCTAGGTCCAAAACGTATCATACCTTATTTTCCTCCCGATTATAATATCTCATGACGTGTGTGATTGAAGGATACAATATTTAAATTTAATGCACTTATCAGAGGAAAAAAAACAAATACTACTGCATTTTAAATTTATAAAGACATGATAAAAATAATTATTGGTTTTTTCAAAAAACCAAAATAAGTTTTAAAATATGACTTCTAAAATATTTTTCAAACTAAGATTTATATAGTTAAAAAATGGTATGGACAAATAGTAGATATATATCATCTGGTGATATAAATGAGATGGAAAAATATTATTTCGATCCTGTTGATCGTATTATTAATCACTAGTTTAGTTCCCCTGGCTTCTCTTAGCTCGAGAGCACAAGGTCCATATGATGGAGGCGTGAGTGCGAAGGATAGTGAGGGTAATGAAAAATATTATTTTAGGAGGGGTGATGAGTTATATTTTGAAGTTGAAATCATGGACAATGGCTCTAAAGAAAGAGAGTCAGTTACTATAACTATTGAAAAAATAAATAATAGATCCATAATAGATGAAATTACTATAATGACAGGAGCAAATGGAACTTATCAAAGTTGGGAAGAAGATGAATATTTTGGTCTTTCAGACTATGATTTAGGAACATATGTACTTAATATATCGGAACCGACACCTGGAGATTATGAAACCTCGACTTTTGAAATTTATGAACCTAATTACAAAAGAGGTTCTAAAATATATACAACAAATAAGGAATTTACAGAAGAGGACTATTATTTTCAAAAAACAGGTTCAGGTAATGCAATAATTTATTACAAAATCGAGCTTCTAGATCAGCATGGCAAACCCATGCCTAAACCACCAACACCATCTGTGAAAGTGAGGTTAAGAAATGATGATATAATAGAAACCTATGAACTAGAAGTAAATCCTGATGGTATAAAAGAAGACCTATTTACATTGAAACAACCAGAGATAGGTGATTACAGACTATTGTTGTTCAATGATGATAAGAGCATAGAATTTGCAAGAAGTGACACGTTCACTATCACTGATATAAGAATTGATTCGCCAAAGAGACCTAAAGATTTGATTTATACACAGGGGGAAAATATAACAATAGATATAAAGGGAGAATATCCTGAAAGAATCGATGTTTCAATAGTTAATGAAACAGGTGAAACTATAGTTGCTTCGTGGAAAGGGATTCGATTTACGGACGGTTCTTGGTCAACGGAATACGAGATCCCAGAAGATATTTCGGATGGTATGTATCGTATAGAAGTCAGTCATCACGATACGAAAGAAAACATCATAGGTGTAGACTCAGAGAATAACGTTTTTGAGGTCAAAAAATTCGATCTTGATATATCTACAGATAAAAAAGCCTATATTCCAGGTGAAGAAGTTAACGTGTTTTATACAGCCACTAATATTTTGGATGGGAGTGAAGTAGAAGATATTAATGTCGAATGGAAAGCAGAATTTGAAATAGAAGGAGATAATCAGACAGTTGAAAGTGGATCTACAGATAAAGGTAAATTTTCTTTTTCTGTACCTAAAAACGTGAATGATAATTCATTCAATATAGATGTTTGGGCTAATGATACCCAAGGAAATACCAATCATTATAATGACGAATTCTCTATAGGTACTTTAAGATCATCATTGCAATTAGATGAGGATGAATATCTTCAGGGAGAAACTATTTTCATTGAAATAAGTTCTCACGTTGATTATTCAAGTATTTGGCAGGAACAATCTCCGGTCAGTGGTGCTGAAGTTAAAATTAATTTATTTGATCCTTCTGGAATTAAATTGGATAAATATACAGCTAATGATGTAACGGGAGATGATGGAAAAGTTACATTACCTCTAAACCTTGATAAAAACATCGAACTTGGAACGTACTCTATCGAAGTAAACACTACCAAAAATAATCTATATGAAACTCACTCAGCTGAATTTGACATAATCGATCCAGAAAATAGATTAACTATCTATGTTGAATCGATTGACAAGACGAATCCATTTTATCCCGGAGATAATGTGAGTATAGATTATGTAGTTAAAAGGAATTTTAATATAATCGATGATGCTAATGTGAAATATAAGGTATATTCTGAGGATAAGGTCTACTTTTACTCTTTTGTTAAAGGAGGTAATATCAAATTTAAGATACCCCAAAATTACAACCCATCAGATGAGTTGAGACTAGATATTTCAGCTCAGTTAAGCGAAGAGTGTAAAACATCCAAAACGGTAGAGATACCTGTAGAGGCAGGTTATATTTTATTGAATACAAATCAAGAGTATTTTCAGAATGGAGACAATATCGAGTTCTCGCTTGATTATGGTGGTATGAGTGGTGTTCAAAATATAAATTATAAGATTATCGAAAAAGAATCTAGCTCTCAGATGGATGATAAAAACGTGATAAATTATGGAACCTTAAATGAAAGCGAATTTAATTTTATAATACCTGAAAAACCTTCAGATGTGTATAAAGTGAAGGTAGAACTCATGACTTCATCTGGATATAAACTCACAGATTCAGTTGAGATAGAAAGATGGAAAGGATACGATCTCAGTTTAGAATTGATCACTGAATCGGATTATACCAACGGGGTATTTGAGCCAGGACAAGAAATCAAATTTAAATATAGATTGATACCTAGAGGTGAATCACCTCTACCAAGGAGGATTACGATAAACTATGGATTTTTTTACTCTGGAGTCCAAAAACAATTAGAGACTACAGAAAAAGAAGGTACTTTAAATTTAAAGATTCCTGAAGATGGAGATGGGCATTATATACTCTCAGCATCTTCAAGTTTTGAAGGAGATTATGATACATACGGTCATGAAACTGAAATATTACAAGTAGAGGAGAATCCATCTTGGACAAACAAAAAAGCTGTTTTTGACATTTCGATGTTGAATCTAGTAATACTCATCATTGCTGTATTGGCATTGATACTTGCAATAGCTGGAACCTTGAGGGGTAAAGGTATCAAAATACCTGAAATGAAAAAAAAGGGCAAAAAAAGCTTACTCAAGAAAAAGAAATCAGAAGAAGAGAGCGAGGAAGAAGAGAAAAGTGCTGCAGAGAAGGCTCATGAATGGAGTGGTCCTACACACGAACCTGAAGAAACTACAGGACCAGAAGGGGAAGAAGAATCGCAGATAGAGCCTGATGAACCCAGATGGGGATAAATCCTTTATTCATTCCATCTTTCAATTATATCTTTTGAGTTAGTGATTTCAGCCCCATATATATTTTTTATATAATCCAAAGCTGATTCATGTTTATCTTTAGACATTGAGGCTGTACAGTCTTTCAAAACGATCACATCATACCCCCTCAAAAAAGCTGCTCCAGCTGTATGCTGAACACATATATCTGTACTTACGCCAGCAATTATGATCCTTTCTATATTATTTTCCTTGAGAATTCGATCAAGTTTAGTTCTAAAAAACGGATTATAAGTGTTTTTTTTGACTAAGATATCTTCCAAATCTTTAATTTCATCCACTGTTTCTGATCCTTTTTCCCCTTCCATAGCATGTTCTCCCCAGACATCCATCTCAGGATCTTTTTCTGAATGATTATCCTGGGCATAAATAACAATTTTATCAGATTTTTTAGCGCTTTTTAACAAATTTTTCAAATTAGGAATTATTTTTTTCGCCCCTTCACTACCAAATTTACCATAAACGAAGTCATTTATCATATCGACTACAAGCACCGCTTCCTTCATTGTTCAACACCTATTATTACAATTATCATTAGGATTATACAAAATTATTGCAGGTATATTGTATAACCCTAACTTTTAAGTAGAAGTGTAGATACCGAACTGATGGACTCGAGAAGGAAGAAGTATGTTGCACTCACTTTCATATCGCTGGCCTGGCTCATTATCTTTATAGGTCGAGTCACAGCACCTACTTTACTTAAAGATATAATTTCAGATCTTAATATCACCAGTTATCAAGCTGGATGGGCTATGACTGCTTTATGGTTGTTCTATGGAATAATGCAGTTTCCTGGGGGTGCTCTTTCTGATTCCAAGGGAAGAAAAAATGTCATCATACTTTCTTTGATTTTATTTGGAGTATCAGTTTTTTTGGTTAGTATTGCCTTTAATTATATCGTATTGATAATCACATTTTCTCTACTCGGATTTGGGGCTGGATTTTTACCTTCACCAAGTTTGACTATGATCTCAGAGATATTTGGTCCTGAGAAAGGAAAGGCATTGGGTATAAGGTCTGCTGTAACTGGTCTATCTGGTCTTGTACCATTCGCTCTGCCTTTCATAACTCTCCTTATAGGGTGGAGAGAAGTTTTTGTTATATGGGGTATTATTGCTTTTTTAATCGCATTTCTATTTTATAACTTCGTCGAAGAAAGTTTGAAAGAGAGAGAAAGTAGAGATCACCTAAATAACCTAGTCATGGGATTGAAAGGATTATTGGAGCCCAATATATCTTTGATGTTCGTTATAAATCTTATAGTTTCCTTTACATGGATAGGAACGATGTCTTGGTTCCCAACATATATACAAGAGGCAAAAGGGTTCAGTAAATTCTGGTCATCATCGCTATATGCATTGATATTGACCGGTGGATTGGTTATAAAGCCAGTATTAGGTCATATTTCTGATAAAGTGAATAAATTATTCATAATGCTGGTGATATTGATTAATGCTGCTGTAGCAGTTTATCTTCTTACTATTACCAATTCGATAATCCCTTTGATAATCGTATCTCTTTTGATAGCTCAAACAAGTGCTTTCTACCCTATCAGGACATCTTATGTAATGGATATATGGCATTCAAAAGAAGCAGGTACAAAATATGGCGTTTTTAGAACTTTGATTATCATATTAGCTAGCCCAATTTCTGCAGTGATAGGATGGACAAAAGAAGCCTATAGTTTTGATTCGGCTATACTTTTGATTGGAGTTGGATTAGTGTTAGGGGCAGTGCTTATCTCTATAAAAATAATATCGAACAGATGCAGTTTTCGAGAGCAGTGCTGAGATATTAAAATATTGATTTTCATACATGATAATCAAAACGTAATATGTTTTAAATATACCTTCACTGGAATATCAGTGTAAATCAGGGATATGGGAACCAAGCCTATAATGAATACGGAGTCAGTAAATTTTGCTCTGTGTTTTATTCAGGTAAGATACTAACTGCAGAGGGAGCACCGAATACTCCTGTATATCCATCGATACAAGGAACAGGTAATGATCCAATTGTTTATTACAGCGCTAATTTTGATTTCAATTTGACAGTTTATCCAATCAGTTACTTGGAGAGAAATGACGGGAAAAAGATCGGATTAGAAAACATTTCGGTAGATACGGATGAATTGGATAATTGGAACTATATGACTAACGGTGCTTTAGGTAAAGGTAGTCCTAGTGAAATAAATCTTTATGGGGATGTACAGGCTGCGCCCAATAGCAGGACTAGACAGAATATGACCGTAAGATGGAAAGTGTATATACCTCCTGGAACTCCTGCTGGAACTTATGATTCGGACCAGATCACTTATCAGATATATATCAGTGAACCCTGAATTATATGGTGTAACTTAAAACACAACTTTTAAACACCAATTGAGACTAGTATGAAATATGGAGTTAAAAAAGATCGTTATAACTCTTATCGTTGTAATAATTTTAGTCACATTCTGGCAGTTTTATTTTGGTAGCAATGGAGGGAGTGATAATCCTCCTGATTATGAATTTATAAGTAATTTAATCAACCAAACTAATACCTCTAGAATAGAGGATAACATCGAATATCTCCAAAGTCATAAAACTAGATATATAGGCACTGAAGGGAACAATGAAACCACTATATGGTTAAAAAATAAATTTGACTCTTTTGACTTAAATACATATTATCAAAATTTTTCCTATGAAGGTAAAAACTTGTCCAATGTAATAGCTTATCATGAAGGAAGAAACGAAGAGAAGGAAGATGAGACTATAATTTTGAGTGCTCATTTTGATTCAATCAATAATGAAGGTGTGAATCTGTCTGCTCCTGGTGCTGATGATGATGCAAGTGGTATTGCAGCTGTTATAGAATCTGCAAGGATACTGAGTAAATATGATTTCAATAGAACGATAATATTTTGTGCCTGGAATGCTGAGGAAGTTGGTCTGATAGGCAGCAGGTATTTTACAGAAAATATGTATAAAACGGAGTGGGAAATAAAAGGCGTTTATAATTTCGATATGGTCGGGTATTCGAGCAATGGTCATGACATAAAGATTCACTCGAACCATTATTCAGAGAGTTTGTTAGATGCAATGACAGACATGGATAAAAAATTAGACCTAACCGTAAATATTACTCCAGTGACTGAAGACCTGGAGATAAGAAGTGATCATTATTCATTTTGGGTGAAAGGTTACAAGGCATGTTTATTGATTGAAGAAACGTTCAACCCCCATTATCATACAGCAAACGACACGATAGACAAAATTTCAATTCCCATGATCAAATCCGTCACTCAATTGTCGATAGGCACTTCAGCTAAATTGTTAGGGATAGTAGAATCTTCTGATATTATGTTTGTTCAAAAAATCGCTCCTAATGATAGAACATTGATTATTTGGGAATTGGATGATGTTAATATTAAGATTGCAAAGATAAGTAAATTGAACAAATATTTCTACATCGATCTTAACTAAAATACTAAATAAATATTTCATAAATATATATACAAGATTTTTTATTCACTTCAAAAAATCGCAATATACTTAACCCCTTTGTTCTATTACTGAAATCCATTGAGGTAAAGGACATGACGGATGATGCACTCACCGAAAATGCAAAAAAGATACTGAAAGAGAGATACTTGAAGAGAGATAAAGAGGGAAATATCGTAGAGAGCGAGGATGAGATGTTCAAAAGGGTCGCTAGAGCGATCGCTGAGATCAATAAAGAATATGATGACGATCGTTCTTTTGGGGATGAGAAAGATGAATTTTACGAAGCTTTAACTAATTTGGATTTTGTTCCAAATTCCCCTACATTGATGAATGCCGGTCTCGAATTAGGTCAGTTAAGTGCTTGTTTTGTTTTATCACCATTGGATGATATGGATAGTATTTTCCAGCAGGTGAAAAATGCTGCGAAAATATTCCAATCTGGAGGTGGAGTAGGATATTCATTTTCCAGGTTAAGGCCTAGAGGAGATACGGTTAAATCTACAGGTGGTATAGCTAGCGGACCGGTTTCTTTCATGAGAGTCTACGATGAGATGTGTAATACAATCAAACAGGGGGGATGTTTGGCGTCAGATGAAAGAGTGATGACAACCAATGGATATATACCAATAAGAGAAATACATAATGGAAGACCAAACTCTGATGCCCCATCGAAAGCGTTGGTCAAGACAAGAGAAGGATTTAATCAGGTTATACAAACAAATGATTCAGGAGAGATGGATGTTCACACAATAAAAACTGAGGACGGTTACAATATAAGAGCGGTTTATGAACATCCTCTACTTTCAGTAAACAATGAAGGAAAACTAGAATTTAAACGAGTCGATGAATTAACAGAAGGTGACATAATAGTATTCGACCAGAGTGATAAACTAGTGGATAAAAGACAAGATTTGAAAGAGGTTGATAAGAAATATCATCATAATGTTCAGATCGCAGATAATCTACCATATAAAGTAACAGACGATTTAGCTATTTTCTTAGGATTATTATGGGCTGATGGAACATTTGATAGTTCAAACGATAGATTGGTGTTTTCTCTTGCTAAGGATAGAAGTGAAAAAGATTGGCTAGTAAAAACTGTCAGTTCATGGGGATTGAATGTCAGGGTAATCGACCAAAAGGAAAAGGGTAAAGGTGATTACTGGAGAGTAGTTATTCAATCGCAGCATCTGATGGATTGGATGAGAAAAAATCGCTTGGCTAAAGACATAACAAAAATTCCTGAGGCGATATATCGATCTCCAATAGCGATACCAGCTTTCTTAGGTGGTTTTACAGCTGATGCAAATATTGCTAAAGATGCAAATACCGTTTGCTATTCTACTGCTAATAAAAGAACTGCAGAAAATTTACAAGAATTATTGCTTCTCTGTGGTATCTCATCTAAAATCATGCGCACTGAATCCCAAGATAACAGATACAGTGATAAAGAAAGATTCGAAGTGAGGGTTAATCCAGGTAGATCAGCCAAACTGTACGAACAAAAAGTACCACATTTCTTGAATGGTAAAGTAGGAGGAGCAGGTGGTCAAAGACAAAACAAAGTCTATTTCGCGGATAAACTTGTGAATAGTTTACTAGATGAGAATTTCATCAAGAATAATAAGCTGCCTGAGCTGCCTGAGGATGTAGATCGAAAAGCCATGAAGGAACTTAGGCGGTATGAAAGGGGAGAAAGAATCCCTTCAAGAAAACGATTGGTAGACGTACTAGAAAGAATAGGTATAACAGATGTTCCTGAATTATCAAAAAATAATCTTTTCCAAATGATTACTTACAATGAAGAAGATTCTAGAGCTGGAGTAGCAGATATAGAAGTAATGCATAGCTCTCATAATTATATAGCTGGAAATGCAGTTGTTCA
>JBKHIX010000135.1:0-4029 GCA_046538435.1 Thermoplasmata archaeon
CTGCCTTATCGACCATCCCTAACTCTTGATATCTATCAGCACTATCAAAGAGTAGATTTACAGCAGAATTCTGACTGCCCCGTTCTAGATAATTTTTAATAGATTTTTCTAAAAGATTGAGTGATTTTTTTATTTCACCTTTATTTTTGTAAAGTAGTGATAGGTTTTCATACACTACTCCTTTTTCTCCTCCCAACTTCAAGGATTTATTCATAAACATCTCCGCTTTCTGGAAGTTCTTCTTACCCAATTCCAGCATTCCCATATTGTTGTAAAGATTTGGTTTGATATCTTTGAAATTCTTCTTACTAATCATCTTTTGTACTTTTCTGTAATAACTTTCTGCTTTCTCATAATCACCTTTATTTCTATAAACAGTGCCCAGACTGAGATATTCTCTTATTATCCCTTCTTTGTAATCTTTCTCCTTGTATTTTCTTAAGGCTTTTTCATGTGAATCAATGGTCTCTTTCCATCTCTCCAATTTCATCTGGGCTTCCCCCATCTTTTCCCTAATGAGTGTTGAATCTAGACCATTTTCCACAGTCTTTTGATAGTAATTTTGTGCTTTCTCCCATTCCTCCGATTCTAAAAATATATCTCCCAATACTTCGAAATAATTAGATTTCTCATTTTCAGGTATTTTGTCCAAGGGGTAACTTTTGATAATCTCATCCCGAATAGATTCACTTAAAGAACCGATACTATGTGATAGTTTATTTAACATCTCTAAACTTTCTTTCCATTTACCAGATTTTTCATAATGGTGAAGAATCTCTAGATTTCTATCACTTTCTATACTTTCTAATCTTTTAGCAGCTTTCAGATGTAGGTCATTTCTTTCTTCCATGGAAAGATGGCTGTAGAAAAAGTCTTTCAATATTGAATGGATAGTTACTTTTCCTTCTCTAGTTTCTTTTACTAAATTATTGTTTTTTAATCCTATCAGTACGTCTGAATCTTCCTTATCTAATATGATTTCTTTTTTAACTGGCTCCCAAAAAACCGATAACTTTCTAAGGATTTCTCTCTCATCTTTATTCAATTCAGAATAGATCTCGTTCTCGATGAAATCGTTTATCTGAGTAGTTTCTCCAGGATATTTTCTGCTCAATTCAACATAAAGAGGATGCCCTTCTGTTTTCTCGTAAATATCTTCGACATCTTCTTCCGCACCTATCATTTCCCTTACCGATTCTATATCCAAAGGACCTAATTCTAATTCAAAGACGTAATCATCCATAACATCTCTTACATCATAGAAACTCATCTTTTCTCTATTCATCAAAATCAAACTAAATTGTTCCCCTCGCTTCCTATGTTCCAGCATGATCTCGAAGAATATATCCAATTCATCAGAAGCATTCTCACATTCATCTAGAAATATCAAGGGATTTAGTTCAGATATCTTGTCGACAAATTCAGTAGTTATGACTGGAAGTGTTTTTTCAGTGTCTATAGAATTTGATCCTCCTCTAACACAGAAATCACTTAAAACTTTGCCAAAGCTCTCCTTATTATCCCAGTGATGAAAATTATACCATAGGATATCCCTTTTCTGTTTGAATTCATCAATGATCATGGTTCCAAGACTGCTTTTACCTATCCCAGCTATCCCTGTAATCAATATTATAGGTGACTTTTGTTTTTCTAATAGGGATCTTATCTTATCGATTTCTTCTTTTCTACCGTAAAACTCTCCTTTTAATGGGGCACTGATAACCATCTCTACTTTTTCTTCTTCAGTTTTTTTATCAGCGTAAGAAGGAGTTTTAAATTCATCGACATCTAATACATCTTTCTTTCTCATCCATTCTTCTACATAAAATGGAGTAACGTTTGGATGATCCTTTTCAAGTATTTGAACAGCTTTACCTATCTTGACCTTTTCTTTGTTTTTAAGCTTAATAAGTATCTCCTCTTCCTTCAAGGACTCGAGGATCTTTTCAGCAGCATTCTCACCTTTTTCTGTGAGGAGATAGATATTTCTTCTTCGATCCATACCTTTAACTCTTGAAAGTTTTTCTTCTACCAAACATTCTTCTTTCAAATCAGATATCTCTCTGCTGACATTATTCTTCAAAATATTTAGAGCGTCACTTATGCCATCCTGACATAATAAATAAGGGGCTACATAATCATCTTCATCATACTCAACTTCTTTTAGTAGAAGAATGATCCTTTCTTGATGTGTTAGAAGTCTGGTTTTTGGCCCCATTAGTCAACAGTATGTGACCAACCATATTTATTAGTGATGTATGATAGATTGATAAGACTTTGATAGAATTAGTGATAGAATTAGAATTTACTTTGATATCCTATAAACGGGAAGTATGTAACAGTGATTAAGATGAGAAGAAAAACATACCTTACTTTCATGGTCATCGCCCTTCTTGCAGTCAGTTCTATATTTACTATAGGGTTGGTAAATGCGGAAGATGGTTCTGACTCATGGAAGATAAATGTAGAGGAAGGCACGACTGATAGATTCGGTGGAGGAGCATACAGATACTTCAGATTCAGTAATGATGCTGGTACCGACGCCATGTTCGGTGTTATCTGGGGTACAGAGGATAATCCTAATTCCATCGTGATGGTCTCTACACAAGCAAGATATCTAGCTCAGGTAAACGTACAGATGACAGGCCAGAAAGAAAATCAAGAGAATCAAAATCGATTCGTAAAGATGAACTCGATGTTGGGGACAACGATCGGTAGATTATACGAATACAATGACAGCAACCAAAATGGAGTAGTCAACTTCATACTAGATGAGGATGGGGAAATAACCTCTGAATTGGAAGAAGTGTACAAATATGTAAATCTAAAAGATGCTGAATGGACTTCAAGTACCATGATAGAAGAAAAAGATGGAGATAACACTACCTGGGAATTTACTTTAACTGCCAAGAATTTAACCTACAGACCTGTCGGTTTATCCCTTTCACCAGGTATGGATGCAGAGGTTTTAGAATACGTCAACTTCACATTCCATCTGACTGCTGGAACTAGAGTGGTAGAAGATGTTAAGATGCCATCTTTCAATGTAAAATTGAGACAGGGAATAATGAACAGGAAAGTGATGCAGGATGTTCAGAGAAACGGAACCAAGAAAGTAAGTGGTGTTATAGGTGATTACGATATGAAATGGGATCACGAGATCGATGGTTGGGATTTTGAACAGGACAACCAGAACCCGATGCTCGTGATGGGATTCCATAACATGTATGGTAACAGATTACCTGATCTTCCAAACAGATGGCAATGGAGATTTATGCATCAAATACAGCCAAATCAAGGAGTAAGATATCAGGACCAATCAGGTGAACACGAGACCAACTTCAGCGAACCTGAGCATATGAGAGAAAGGATACTCAAACAGAACAGGATAGAATATGGAACGGAATGGTCTAGAGCAGGCAGATTTAAGTGGGAATCAAATGTAACAGTCGATGGAAATCATACTAAGATGACCGCTCAAATACTGGGTGGAGCCCCGATGATCCACATAGGACCATTCACAAGGAATTTCATAGGATTTCAGATATGGGGCGGATTAAATTACCCTGGTGGAGAACATATATACCACGATCCAGCTCAAGCTGGAAGTGCATATCTAGAAGTGACCTCGGACACTATCAATGATGGAGATAGTCCAACCGGACCAGGAGGTATCCTAGCAAGACCTATATTCATGGTGCTTATAGCTGGTTTAGCCCTTGTAGTGATTGTAACACTACTCTACAGAAAAGGAGACGACTCCGATCAAAGGAACAGATATGACAGAGAAACAACGAATAAAGAAGAATACTGGACAGATTACTACGATAGAGAACGATAAAAACCCTTTCTTTTTATATATGGTATTATTTTTTATTTAATCTTTTTTTAATATAGAAATAATTAAATACACAGTCATCTCTTATTGTTTTTGAAGTAGAGGGGGTAGAATAAAATGAAAATGAAACCAATCGTAGCTTTAACGCTATCGGGAATAGCTGTTATAATGCTAATATTGACTTTCTTTTT
>JBKHIX010000136.1:0-3981 GCA_046538435.1 Thermoplasmata archaeon
AAGTACCCTATTTTCACCCTCGTATTCATAGGCGTGAGAGTGTATCTCTACAGGTATTCGAGTGCCGTCTTTTGCTTCATGGACCATCTCAAACCTCAAGTCACCTTTTTCTATCAGTTCTTCCATGATATCAGGAACATCCTCTTTCTTTTCTCTCGCATCGATTTCCCTAGGTGACATATTCAAAAATTCTTCCCTTGAATATCCCAGCATCTCACAGGCTACATCATTGACTTCTATAAATTCATCGGGCATACCTTCTTCAGTCAAATTATGAAGATAGATCGCATCGTTGGCATTGTTGAAGATCTCTTCGAATCTCTTCTTCTCTTTTTTTATTTTCTTCTCAGCCTCGATCCTTTTTGTTATGTCCCTTTTCATGGCGATTATTTTTACATCATCATCGATCTCAATTTTTTTGAAGGATATCTCTGTGAATAATTCATCTCCATCTTTAGTTTTTAGTAACCATTCAAAATTGGCTTTTTCTCCTTTTAGAGCCTTTTTAAGGTATCTTTTCACTTTTTTTGATGAATCCTCCCCATCCCTCTGAGTATCTGGTGAGAAATCAGTAGGAGTTTTTCCAATTATCTCATCCTTATCATAACCAACCATTTTCATGTGGGTATTATTGCAATCTATTATCACTCCATTCTTATTAAGAAGTACAATACCTTCAGAGGCAAGTTCAAATATTGACCTGTATTTTTTCTCGCTCTTTTCTAATTCTTTCATAGTTTTTTCTTTATCACTTATATCTTCTGAGAAAGCAAATTCATACTCCTCATTTTCATGTCCTATATAATGGCTGGTTATTTCAACAGGGAAAACTTTTCCGTCTTTTGTCTTGTGTTTGGACCTAAAATTGAGTACCTTTTCTTCCTTCAGCTTTTCCCACCTATCTTTACGTTTCTCTTCTCCATGCTCTGGATCGACATCCCAAACGTACATATCCTTCAGTTCTTCAGAGGAGTAACCAAGTCTCTCTTTTACTTTATCGTTCGTATAGACGAAGCTCCCATCTGGTCGTATCCAGTATATGCTTGCTGATGCTTTATCGACTGAATATTGGGTGAGTTCCAATTTATTCTCGACTTCGTGTCTTTTGATCTCCTGATTCAAGGCTTCAGCTAACAAACTATACTGACTTTTTGGTCCACCGCCTTTCTGTATGTATCGATCAGCACCAAGGTTCAGAGCCTTTATAGCCACTTCTTCCCTACCTTTGCCTGTGAAGATGACGAAAGGGATATCTTTATTCATCTTTTCTCTAACTATCTTTAAAAAATCAAGACCGTTCTTCATCGGCATCTGGTAGTCCGAGACTATTCCATCGTAATCGTTGTTATTCAGCACTTTGATTGCATCATCTACCGATCTAACGGTATCTATATCAAAATCGTATCCCATCTCTTCCAGGAATATTTTTGCTTGGTCGAGTAAATCTTCTTCATCATCGACTAGAAGTACTTTCATCTGTTTCCTCTCAGATATATATTGATAAAAGACTATTGCTCCTTTATATGTTTTGCAGTAATATTAACAAATCCCTTTGGATTTTTTGATAAACATATTTCAATCCCTAGTTTTATTTCTATACATTACTTCAAAAGGTATTAATATTTGTTCAGCTAATATTATCTAGGAGATGGTGATTTGAAATACAAAAGATCGATAGTATTGCTGGTAGTATTATTTTTGTCTATATCCTCGTTAATGGTGCCTTTTATTGATACAGGATCAGCTTCAGAAGATAAGATAGAATGGAATAAATCTGAGAAGATAGAAAAGGGACGGTTTTTTTGGGCTGATATGGATGGTAACAACATATACATCTATGGGGATATTCTAGCTAGGAGTCGAGATGATGGTGAAAGTTGGTCTTTCCGGTACGATGACGGTCATTATGAAGTAGAAAATGGTGTACTCTATCGAGTATGGATGAATGCTAGCGCTTATCATGGAAAGACACTTCAGTTTTGTAAGAGTGATGACTTAAGGAAAGAATGGTCTGATCCTGTGGATATTTTCACTTTGAAGGGCCAGAGTGGTGGTATCTATGGCGTAAAGAAGATAGATTCGAACCTTTTTGTTTATTCCTATGATGGATATCAAGGTATGTGGAGTATCAAAGTTTCTAGAAGCAGTGATGGTGGAGAAACGTGGAGTGATCCAACGGTTTTGGCGTCTCAGCTTTCGATTAAAGATCCTTTCGCTGAAGGGATCATCCCATTCAAGGGTGATCTGTACATGAGTTATTACACGGATACTGGGGAAGGATCAGAGGTCATTGTTTCAAAAAGTGAGGATGATGGAGATTCGTGGGAGAAAAAAACCATCGCTGAGGAAGGTTTTAATCCGTTACTGAGGACCAACGGCGACAGACTGTACCTTACATATCTGAAGGATGATGGAGTTCATTTTACAAAAAGCAGTGATGGTAAACGTTGGAATGATCCACAGAAGGTAGGTGAATTTTTAGATTTCAACAGTGCATGTAATTATCATTCTATTACAGCACGATCAAATCTAATTTTTGTAGGATATATTAGACATAATAAATTGAAGGAGTCTTATGATTTCAAGATGATCTATAGTGAAGATAAGGAGAATTCATGGGATGAAATCGGATCACCTACCGGATTGAATGGTAATTCTGTAAGACCTATACTTCAAATCAACGAAAAAACTCTTCATCTATTCTGGTCCTACATGGGTAAAGATACTTTTCCATCAAATGAATACGAACAGTATCATCGATCAGCATCGATCGGCGCTCTTTATGACGATGGATCAGATGATTTACCTGGATTTACTTTGGTGATGTTTATGATTGCAGTGAATCTTATGGTTTTCTTTTGGAGAAAAAAAGAGGTGAATCGATAAATCATCATCTATGTCTGGTGAGTTACCTATATCAGATTTTACGAAAATTCAGAACACAGCCTTCAACGAATTCTACATCATGAACTAGAGTTTTACAGATCTCTTCATCAAATATCAGATCAGCCTCTTTCAATTCTTTGACCAATTCTTCTTTATACTCTTCAGTGAATGCATCACTAGAGTAGTCTTTTCTGTGTTCTTCGGATAATCCGTGTCTCAAATATATTGACAGTGTTTTACCAGGTTTTAAGACATCGTTCACTTCCTTGAATAATATCTTTCTTTCTTTTTTTTCAAATATGTGTATTATATCGAAAAGTAGTACTTGGTCTATAATATCATGTTTGAATTTTATTGTCACATCTCCGGAATTCTTGATAATCTTGATATTGTTAGTGAGACCACGTTCTGATGCTTTTTGAGCTATGGCTTTTAGAGCTTTTTTTCTCTTATCAACTGAGAATACGATCCCTTTTTTACCTACCACTTCTGCTGCAGGTAAAGAATAATGACCATATCCTGCACCGAAATCAAGAACAGCATCTCCTTCTTCGATCCCTATCTTTCGAATTAGATCTACTCCCTCTTCTCTCTCCCAATTTTCTATTTCATCGTTCATGGTACTTGCTCTATGAAAAAGTTATTGAGTTTAGTAATATAGGATTTTTCATCGGAAGGTTTTGTGTATCACATGAATATGAAAACGATGACAGTACCACCGACGATGAGCAGAGACCCAATCACCAGTTTTGTCGTTATTTTTTCCAGATCTGGTAGAAATATATAGGATAATATCAGTACGAAAAGAGGAGAGATCTGCCAGATCGGGTTTACTACTACAACTCTTGATATCGATAGTGCTAGGAAGTTGAACAGGAAAGCAAGAGCACATATTATGCCTATGAAGATGAACCATTTTAGATTTGATTTGAAATCGATCAAAGGTATCTCTCTTTTTTGAACGATCTCAAGAGCGCTAAATCCAAATAAAGCTGCTACTGAACTTATTGCTAGACCTACCATAACTGGTGTCCCGGTCAGAAGACCCAATCTAGTGAAGAACCAGTTCAGTCCCCAGGAAACACCTCCTGCAAG
>JBKHIX010000137.1:0-3967 GCA_046538435.1 Thermoplasmata archaeon
TAATCAGTTCTTTTGAAGGTATGTACTTTGTCTTATTAAATATCGGTATAGTGATACTAGCAGTAGCTTTAGTTATGATATATTCCCTTACATCTCTTATATTGAAGGGACGGAGTTGATTGAAATATGAATGAGATAGAAATGTATCAAGTCGATGCATTTACTGATAAACCGTTTGGAGGAAATCCTGCAGCCGTTTGTCTATTAGAAGAACGATTGAATAAGGATACGATGAAAGCCATAGCTGCAGAGATGAACCTGTCAGAAACCGCTTTCGTTAGAACTTTAAATAACCAATCATTCAAAGAATCTCCTGAATTTACACTAAGATGGTTCACTCCTGAGATGGAAGTGCCTTTATGTGGTCATGCTACACTGGCAACTTCCTGGGTCTTATTCGAAGAGGTCGAGAATGTTAATGATACTGTAACCTTCAGTACAAAAAGTGGTAATCTCAGTGCTGAGAAGAGAGAAGGAGTAGTCTTAAATTTCCCTACAAACACGCCCACTCCACAAGAACCATCTCAAGAGATACTGGATGGACTGGGAATAGTAACATATGAAGGTTCTTCCTATTCTAAGGATACTAATAAATTGTTGATCGCTCTTTCTTCAGAGAAAAAAAGTAAGGGATCTCAGTCCTGATTTTTCAAAGTTGAGATCGATAGTGACCGATATACAGGGAATAATAGTGACAGCAAAAAGTGACGAATACGATTTCATATCAAGATACTTCGCACCATGGGTAGGTATAGACGAAGATCCGGTTACCGGTTCAGCACATACTGTTCTCGCACCCTACTGGTCAACCCTTTTAGATAAAAAAGAGATGAAAGCTTACCAGGCTTCAGATAGAAGTGGAGAACTCGTGGTTAGAGTAAAAGACGAGAGGACCGAATTGGAGGGAAAAGCCGTAACAGTAGTTAAAAGTAATTTGTTTATATGATTTGACAGATAAATCTTTCGTGAAGATTTTGGGCATACTGATCGGGAAATGTGAATATAAAGAAGATACAGAGAGGATTAGTAATTTATTTGATGAGTGCCCCTATAATATATTAAATAAAGCTTAAAATGAATTTTTAACACTCATATTTCATATGCCTGAAGATCATGCCTGGTGGTTAGAAGAGATAAAAGAGAATCCTGAAAATACTCTTGGGTTGAAAGAAGCTGATGTTTTTTTTACTGATAGATTTGATGCCTTGTTAAGTCTAGGGTATAAAAAAGGTCTAGAACAAGCTCCATGTGGAACTGATTGTGAAGAGTGTGAATTTTATCCTGATGAATGTAACGGTTGTCCTTCTACGATCTATTATATGGGTGAGTGAACAAAATCGACAAATAGGTAAGTACTAATAAGGAAATTAGTTAGGTGATCGATATCAAATATAACAAATATCAGCGGAAAGAATTATCTGAAATAGGAATGGGTTGCTATGCTCTTGGAGGGGCGTACGGTTCTGTTAATGAGAAGAAATATAAGAAAGTGTTAGAACATGCTTATGATCTAGGTATTAATCTTTTTGATACTGCTGATACGTACGGTCCCAAAGCTGAGGAAATATTAGGGGAGGCAGTAGGTCCATTTAGAGAAGATATCTGTCTATCAACTAAGGTTGGAATAAAGGAAGGGTATAAAGCTGACATGTCATACGATAGCGTGATATCTGCTTGTGATGAAAGTCTAGAGAGATTAGATACCAGTTATGTGGATTTTTACTTTGTTCACTTTGATGATCCAGACACTCCTGTTGAAAGAACTATCGGAGCGTTAGAAGATCTGAAGATGGATGGGAAGATAGATAATTACGGTCTAAGTCATCTTCCTATAGAAAGGGTTAAGGAATATGTTGAAGAGGGTGATGTCGCTGTATCGATGTTAGAATTGAGTGCAGTTTCTAGACAAGCAAAGAAGGAGCTTTTACCATTTTATAATGAACATGACATAGGAGCCTTTGCCTTCAGTGTGACTGGCAGAGGTATATTGACTGGTAAATTTGATGAGGTACCTAAATTTGACCCTGGAGATATCAGAAATATGGATCCGCTATTCAAACACGCTAGATTCGAATCTGGTCTCAGGATAACTGAGAAAATGGATGAGATAGGTGAAAAATACGAAAAATCATCTGTTCGGGTGGCTATAAATTGGGTTATCAACCAGGATGGGATAATCAGCGCTTTGACTGGACCATCATCTATAGATCACCTGGAAGAAAATGTTGGTGGAAGTGGATGGGATATTCATGAAGAAGATATGGATGAATTAGATTCTTTCCTGGAGAAAGAGGAAGAGAGATTGAAAAGAACAGAACCTGAGATGGTTAAGAAGATTTTAACTCAAGAACTGCCGGACCATAAAGGAACTGCTTTCAACGATCTGGTTTATGCTATAGAGACATCTATAAACCATGGTATGGTCAGTGAAAGGAAGATAATATCTCTGTTCCAGAAACTCATTACTATGCAAAAATCAGAGAAAGGTTTGACATTTAGTGGATTGAAAGAGATACAGAATCAGATAAAGAACAAGGTACTCTAGTGACTGTTCCTCTGCCACATGCCCATAATTCTCCTAGTACCCCACAGACTGTTAATTTCAGAAACCACTACCACTTTTTCATATATATCTATCAGATTGAACGAGTTTCCGTGAACACTCCGCTGATAAACACTGCTGATAGAATTTGCATTGACAGTTATAGTGTCCCCTATTTTAGCAGAAAAGGGGTGAGATGATGTTCCTGTTAAGACTAGATCAATCTTTTCATCCACCACGCCTCTCAGAAGATCACCACTATCTTCGAGCAGACCTTTTTCTCGGGCATGGGGAATCGGTAGAACGTTGTGATGGAGAAATATACATTTGAAAGATTCATCTCTCTCTTTTAATTTTTGAAAAAGTGCTTCTCTTTCTGTCGTACCTATGATGCCTATGGGTGAATCGTACTGAGCGGAATTGATACCTTGAAGTAGAACATTATCATCGCTAAACCGCTGATCCATATTCCCAAAATATTCAGAAAATAGGTTGTATCCTAGATAGTTTATATCTCTGCCTGCAGGTGTGTATACAATAGGTGCGTCGAATTTTGACATGTACTTATCAGCTAAATCGTAATCTTTAGTTATTCCTTCTTTAACGATACCACCACAATGTACAATTAGGTCTACATCAAGATAGTTTATCTTATTCAGTGCATTGAAAAAATGCGTGTATCTGAATTTAGTGGATGATGATATAAATGAATTAGACATATGTACTATGCTGAATTTTCTCTCTCCAAATTCGTAAAACACCCGTTTTTCATCTCTTGGAAATGTGTTTATTTTTGTAGATCTACCTATACGATTCGTTTTAACTGACAACTCATCTTCATCTATATCGATGATATTATAGGAATTGACATCTCCATACCTAGTTTTTCTTCCTGAAACCGTTCCTGCGTTGACAAATACAGTATTTTCAACTCGGTACACATTTGGATAATGCCTATGTCCAGATATGACCAGATCGACATCAGATCTTAAGAACAGGTCCAAAAGGTCTCCAGCATTGGAAAGAACGTTTCTTTCTCTTCCAGCCATAGGTATTGGTATTGTGTGGTGATGTAGTACCACTATCTTGATTTCCTTATCAGTATGTTCATCTAGAGCCTGTTTTATCATATCAAATTTGACCATACCAACTCTTCCTATATTGCTGTCATGTATGGCACTGTCCACGTAGATTACCACTGCATCTCCGATATCTTCAACACCATTCGGAGACCCGACATAATCCTGATATAGGGAGATACCACCACTCCTTTTGTCGTGGTTTCCCGGTATTATCACATATGGGATATCGATCTTTTTAAGAAACTTTTGAGCTTTTTTATAATACTCCAGTTTACCATCCTGGGTTAAATCTCCAGAATGGATGAGTAGATCATAATCATGTTTTTTTAATTCTTCCAGCACT
>JBKHIX010000035.1:0-17032 GCA_046538435.1 Thermoplasmata archaeon
AATGGTAACTTATTTTTCTATACCGAAAAATCTCACAGTCCTCTGTATTCTCTATCGTTCAGAGTATCCGAGGGAAACCCAAAAGCAGAAGTCGTACCTATAGTTTGACCAAAAAATGCATATACCTTCTTTTGTCTAGCAGAATAGAAAGATGGTGTGAGTATGATTAGAGTTTTAGTCACTGGAGGATGCGGTTTTATAGGAACAAATCTGATCGAATATTTGTTGGATGTTACCGAATGGAATATAAGCGTATTAGATAACTTAAGTGTTGGCAAATTTGAATACCTAAAAAGCATTAAAGGATATTCTGAAGAAAGGATAGATTTCTTTAAAGGTGATATAACCGATAAGGAGGATGTTGAAGAATCTATTGAAGGCTGTGAGTATGTGATAAATCTCGCAGCACAGACCAGTGTGATCGATTCAATTGATCATCCAAAGGAAGATGCTGAAATCAATATTTTGGGTACTATCAATCTATTAAAATCATCAGTAGAAAATAATGTTAGTAAATTTACCCAAGCCTCATCTGCAGCACCTCTGGGTGAACAGGAGATGCCGATTCACGAGAGAAAAATTCCTCAGCCACTCTCACCATACGGTGCAAGTAAACTAGCCTGTGAAGGATACTGCAGTGCATTCTCTGGAAGCTACGATCTTGAAACAGTAGCTCTAAGATTTTCAAACGTCTATGGCCCAAAATCATGGCACAAGGGAAGCGTAGTTGCAAAATTTATCAAACAGATCCTGGACAATGAAGTACCAATAATCTATGGGGATGGTGGACAGACCAGAGACTTCATACATACTGAAGACATTTCTAAAGCACTCTATCTTGCTACTGTAACCGAGCTTAAAGATTCTTTTGAATTGTTCCAAATAGCTACTGGTGTGGAGACCAGTATCAATAAACTTTATGATGTCATAGAAGAAAAGATGTCAGAAAATGGCTTCGAAGTGCCGGAACCAAAGTATGGGGAAGAAAGAGCTGGTGAGATATATAGAAATTATGCAGATATCAGTAAGGCTGAGAATATTTTAGGCTATGAACCAGAGATAGATTTGGAAGAAGGTATCGAAGGGTGTATCGAATGGTTCATGAATAATTATCGACCCTTCGAAATCGATAAAAGGGAGTAATCAATTGTAAAAAATATGAAAGTTACCCTACTAGGTTCCTCAGGAGCAGTACCTATCCCTGAAAGAGCTCAATCTGGTATTTTGATACAGACCTCTGAAGCAAATATACTGTTAGACTGTGGAATGGCTGTTCCTCTAAGATTAAAAGAAGCTGGTATCGATGCTGAATCTATAGATTTGATATGCCTTTCTCACAAACATCTTGATCATATCCAGGACCTGCCTTCGTTGACCAAAGCAGCATGGTTGAGAACTGATGAAGCAGAGTATGATATAATCTGCCATCCAGCGATCAAGGATTATATCGAGGATTTCCTTAAATCATGTGGTGAATATGAAAGAGCCAATCTTGAATTCGATTTGATGGGTGAAGGAGAAAAAAGGAAGTATGAAGATGTGTTGATAGAGACCTTCAAAACAAAACATACAGATGATAGTCTAGGTTTCAAATTATCTCAAAAAAATGTTGAGGTGATATATACCTCCGATACAGCTATAAATGAGGAAATTAAGAAAAAAGCAGACGGTGTAAGCTTATTGATACATGAACTTACATTTATAGAGAGCAGGGAGGATCATACCGGTGTGAACGACATCATTGATCTACTCACTGACATCAATGTAGGAGAAGTGATATTGACCCATTTCGATACTGAAGTAGATAAAAAAATTGATAAAATTGTTAAAAAAATCAATAAAGAAACTGGTATCTCTGTAACACCATCGTATGATCTTCAAGAGATTATATTATAACTGCAAAGGTAATACAAATGAAAATATTAGTAATCCCTACCACCGACTGGATAGGACATCCTGTTCCCAACAGATTGAACTTCATATTTGATAGATTAGCGAATGAGCACGAAATCGATGTGTGTCATTTTAAAATCTTTAATAGTGAAATGAGAAACACAAAGTGTAATTTAATAGATATAGATAAAGAAGTAAACAAAGATATTGGCAGATATTACCTAAGTAATTCATTAAATCATCTAAATAAGATATCCAACATTGCTGATGCTTATGACGTTATCGTTTCTTCAAATATCATTCCGGGATTATGGGCTAATCTTAATGATACCCCAGTTATAGTCGATTACTTAGATCATTTTCCTCAAAGTGCCTCTTCCTATTATTCTCCTCCCATGAATGAATTTGTCAAATACACTACAGGTTTTATAACTAATCTAAATCTTAAAGGTGCATCCGCAATAATCACTCCCACAGAAAAATTCAAAGAATATCTTAAAGGGAAGACAGATAAGAACATATACGTCGTACCGAATGGAGTCGATACAGACCTGATCCATCCTTCAGATCCTACAGATATAGAGGAAATTTATTCATTAGAACATCCCGTTTTAGGCTATGCAGGTTCTTTGGAAAAATGGATAGATTTAGAAAGCATCATAGAACTGATGCCTACTTTGATAAGAAGGTATCCAAAAATTAAACTTTTGATAGTTGGACCTGGATTACATACAAATTATGCTTCGAAACTAGAAAGACTTGCTGTAGAAAAAAGAGTCGATGATAGAGTTATATTCACTGGCGGTGTAAAATACTCTGAATTAGCACCATACATCAGTGCCATGGACGTAGGTTTAAACCCGCGTAAAAAGATAGCTATGAATAAGCTTACATTCGGAAGTAAAGTGCTAAACTATCTTAGTTGCGGGGTTCCTGTTTTGAGTAAGAACATGCCGACAGTTGAAGAGATATTTGGTAAAGAAAAAGGCGTCTTTACTTACAGTGATGATGAAGAATTTTTAGGAAAATTAGTACTGGCATTTAATAAAAATATCAACCCTGCATGGATAGGAAAATTTGATTGGGATATTTTATCTGAGAAGTACGAACAGGTCATTCAGGATGTGTTCAGATAGATCCTTGCACCACCACTAGAATATATTTTTGAAGAATTATAGCTAACTTCGGTCTCATACTCTTCAATCTCTTTTACAACTTCAACATCGCCATACCTTATCTTAAAATAATTATTAATGTAATCTACAAAGAGAATTTTAGAGGATGTTGGATCATCAGTCCTGGGAATGGGGTAACCAAATCTCATACTATTCTCAAAATAATCCCCATGACTTCTTGTCCTCGCTCGAAAGGAAACTGTGGAATTACTGGTACTTTCTAGATATCTAAACATCCCCTGATGTGTATCGGTAATTAATACTTTCTTTTCAAAATATTCCTGAGAAAATCTTCCAGCTTTGAAAGCTTGATCAGTTGGAGTTTCTATCGTATCTATACTATTTTTAGTGATAGGAATGAAAACGAGGAAAACTACTATTAAAACTACTATTGTGTTTTATTGTGTTTTTAATCAGACGTTTTAATTCTAAATTTTCAAGTTCAAAGTATTCTAATATTACTGGAATCAATATGGATGCGGGAATCAAAGCAGTTAGAAATGACCTTTCAATCAGGAATCCGTTATGTGTGAAAGAATAGAACAACCACAAATAACAGGAGAGAAACCAAGCTCCTATCAGTAGTGCTTTTTTTGATTTAAATTTGTATAATACATAAAGTCCTATCAGTCCAAACAGTGATTGAAAAGCACCTGCAGCCATCCTTAGATCATTGACCCAGGCGTACTGCATACTGGTTTGAGAAGGACCACCTAGAGAGAAGCCTTTAAAACCTCCCTGCATGACCTGTTCATACATTGTGTTTATAAATTGATTAATATTTGGAACAAAATTATATATTAATAGGAAAGACACAACATAAAAAGTTATGATAGGCAAAGTGTATTTCAGGTAATCCCATTCCTCCTTATCTCTTAATGATATGAAGAGTATAAATGACAGAGCTGCTAAGTTAAACGAAACTATGATTATTATCCCAGGATGTGATGGTATAAGGTATATCAGAAGTAAACTTGAAATCACTCCTGATCTGTAATTTTTTTTCTCAATAAAAAAGTAAAATGCTAACCAAAACGCAGTCCAGAGAAGCACACCATATGCCTGTCTACACATATGATACTCCATGTACCAGTTCAATGATAAAAATACAAGGGGGGTTATCAAAGCCCATCTTTTAGGTATATTTCTAGAGATAGTATAGATGAAGAGAATTATGCATGAGGAGAGTATAGTTGGAAAAAGTCTTGCATATTCCAATCCATCAAGATCGGTGACCATGATATTCGATGCAAAATAAATATGAAAAAGGGGAACTCTACGCTCTTCATATTCACACTACCGGTCTCTATTATATCTAGAGCAGGGGGGATAACGTGATAAACATCAAAAACGACAACCATCTCGTGTGCATAATTTGGTAATGCATATAGATAAAACACTGGTAAAAAAACTCCAATAAATCCTTCTATCCGATTATTCTGCTTTATCGATAGTAAAACTCCAAGCAGTGCTGTGCCTACACCAATCCAATAAGTCCAAAATAATTCGGACAGATACCAGAAAACTGAAGACTCGGGTTCGCCGATATTCGTAAATAAAAGTGTAATGAAAAATAAGAAAAAACTGAAAACTAATATAAAGCGAAGGAAGATCCTACGAGACAATATATCGTCGATTATTTTTTCTTTCACAAACCACAAATTGATTCGGCTTATCTAAATTTTTTTATACCAATATGTTCGTATCACCAATAGATGGACACCTTCGCTCAGATTGCGATACCTGTACTAATACTACTAGCACTAAGGGTTGATACACGAAAAGTTCTGTTGATGCTTCCCTTTACCTTCCTTATAGATCTAGACGTGTTCTTTGCGGGAACCCATAGATTACTTTTTCATAATTTATTCGTAGCAGGTTTATTACCACTAGCTTATATTATATACATCAAAAAATATCATAGAAAATACTTTGAATATGCATGGATCGCTTTTTTCTTCATCATCAGTTCGTTGATACTTGATCTGGGTCAAGGTGTGGCACTTATCTATCCAATATCAACAAATTTCTATTATGTTCATGCTGAAATTATGTTCCAGTTCTGGGGGCCTATTCCACTCCCTGATTTAGTCTTTGATTTTGGTATCTGGGAAGCGGAACAGACAGTTATCGTGAGCGAAAATCTAGGTGCTAAAGAAACAGTTACACGGTACCCAAGTATGTCTAACACATCGTTTGGTCTATTCTTCACCCTTATTATAGCTGCATTGATGTATTATGAAAAATCATATTCATTTTTAAAAGAATTAAAATCCCTTTTAAAAGACATATTGAATTATATCAAAAACAAGCTAAAAGAAATTAAAAATAAAATATAAAGGGTTTTCATTTATAGGTCTTCGATTTATAGGTCTTCGAAGAGATCTTCTTCTTCCTCTTCAATGTCTGTAAGAGGTTCACCGCATTCTGGACATTCTTCGGCATCAGATTCTACTTCTGCTCCGCAAATTGGGCACTCTATTACCTCAATTTCTTCGATTTCCTCCTCTTCTTCTCCTGGTGGAGCTAACTCTTCTCCACATTCTGGGCAAACTTCTGAATCGATTGGTATTACTGCACCACATGTGGGACAAATTCCTTCCTCCTCTTCCTCTTCTTTCCATGTTTCCTCGACTTCTTCTTCTTCAACTGTTCCTTTTTTAGCTTGTGAGGATGTAGCTATCCCTATAATTATTACTAAGATTCCAACTATCAATCCTGAAAAGAAGTAAGTTGAGAAGTGGTCTCCTCCTGTGTATATCTTATCAGCTACTTCGACACCTGCTATCTCAAACGTTCCACTTGCCATGGCTGCTGCTTTCAAACCAAGAACACCGATTGTTATAATTACACCTAACACCAGTACATAAGTTCCATAGTTATTACCTTCTGTTTCCGAGACTTCTTCTTCTTCATCATTAACCATCTTTTTACCCTCCAAGGGGCCAATACTCTTCTGTTAACCTTATTTCTACAATCATATATAAAACCTATGGTATATCGAGCCGTTATTTATTATATTTATTATAAATTATATGTGACTAATATAAACCAGAGGGGTTATTCATTCATCTCTGTATGTAAACTGTGTGCCGGGACCACACATAAGAAAACCGCATCTTTTTCAAACGGATTCTCGTAAGAATGACTTGTATTGGTAGAAATATGCATAGCATTCCCTTCCTCCACTACATATTCTTCTGACTTTGTTTTTAAAATCATCTTACCTTTTAGAAAATACTGTACATGTTCACCGTTATCATGTAGATGCATACCCATTTTAGCTCCTGGTTTCATGGTGAACTTTCGGAGATAACAATTTTCAGCGTTCTGTTCATCTACAATTAGCTTCTGGATAAATACCTTTTGACCCTTTTCTACCTTCTCCATGTCAACATCATCTGAGTCTATAACCAACACATCGTCTTTAGCCATGATATCAAATAATACAACGAACCATAATATTTATAATAAACTGAAAATCAGATTAGTAATCTATAGTTAAATATAAATTCTTTAAACTTATCACCCTTCTTGGAGATATATAATGTCTACTTTCGATGATTTTATTGGGCTTTCTAAAAAAATAAAGAATCTTAGACGATACCAGTCTCTAGCTGGTTGGGACGAGAGAACATACATGCCAGAGGGATCAGTTGAAGGACGTTCTGATATGAAAGCAACTCTTTCATCATTGATACATAAAAAATTGACCTCTGAAAGGATGAAAAAATATCTGAATGAACTTAACAAACCCTCAGTTCATGACGATCTCGACGATGTCCAGAAAGCTCAAGTTAGAGTAATGCAGAGACAATTCGATAAAAATTACAAAGTGCCTGATGACCTGATCGAAGAGATTGCTAAAACTGCTTCAAAAGCACAAAATGCTTGGGAAGAAGCTTATAAAAAATCTGATTTTCAGAAATTTTTACCATATCTAGAAAAGCAGGTCGAGCTCTACAAGAAAAAGGCACAATACATCGATTATGAAAATGAGCCTTATGATGCGCATCTTGATACATACGAACCTGGCCTAACAGCAAAGAAAGTTGAACAGGTTTTCGAACCGATGAAAAAGAAACTTTCATCATTTGCTGAACATATCTTTGAAACAGACATCGTACCAGGTGAAGGTGTTTTCGAAGATAAAAAATTTGATACTGATTCTCAATTCGAGATAAGTAAAAAGATAACTAAACAGATAGGTTTTGACTACAAAGAGGGAAGATTGGATGAAGCAGTACATCCATTTACAATAGGTATGGAGGACGATGTTAGGATAACCAACAGGTATAATGAAGATGATCTTTCATCAATATTCAGTGCAATGCATGAGGCTGGACATGGTATGTACGAGCAAGGATTCCCACCTGAATTATACAGTACTCCTATATGTAACGGTGTGTCGATGGGATTCCATGAATCTCAGTCTAGAATGTGGGAAAATTTCGTGGGAAGGAGTAGAGAATTTATCGATTATCTTTTCCCGATATTGA
Source organism: Thermoplasmata archaeon (assembly GCA_046538435.1). GTDB lineage: Archaea > Thermoplasmatota > Thermoplasmata > Halarchaeoplasmatales > Halarchaeoplasmataceae > CAYSTL01. The sequence goes on from JBKHIX010000035.1 coordinate 7,568, forward strand.
CCGAACACTATCCTTCCTTAAAGGAGCATTCAGAGGAAGAATATTACAGAGCCATCAATAGAGTTAAACCTTCATTTATCAGAGTGGAAGCTGATGAAGCAACATATAATCTCCATATAGCTCTTCGATTTGATATTGAGCTGGGGATGTTCAGAGATGAGATAGAACCTGAAGAAACAAAAACAATATGGGAAAACAAGATGGACGATTATTTTGGTATAGTACCTGAAGAACCGTCTAAAGGTGTACTTCAGGACATCCACTGGTCAGCAGGACAGTTTGGATACTTCCCTAGCTATGCTCTTGGTAACCTATATGCTGCCCAGATATTTGATCAAGCCCAGGATGAATTAGGTGATGTTAGAAGGGAATTCTCAGAAGGGGATTTCAGCCATCTATTGAACTGGTTAAGAGAAAATATTCATGAGTATGGTAGACAATACGAACCAGAAGATATGATCAAAAAGTTGACAGGAGAAAAACTCACTGAGGATTATCATATCAAATATTTGGAAGATAAATATTCTAAGATATACGATATCTAAACCTATTTTTACTTATTTCTTTTAAAAAATCCTATAACCAATGAAATCTATTGTTAGGACATCACCAAGGTGAATTATATGAATGTCCAAGAATTTGAGCTGGAGAGATGGTTTGCTGAGTATGAACACAACGCAGATATTATGCTTGCAGAAAGTGGGATAAGAAGTCTAGATTCCGATAGATTCGATCTAGATGCTGGTAAAGTAGGATATGTTATACCTACCAGTGGAAAAAGAGAATTAAGAGATAAAGTTGGAGAGATGTATGGGTTAGATGGTGATAATATACTATTCACATGTGGAACACAGGAAGCTAATTTCCTGATATTCATATCATTGTTATCTAAAGATGATCACGCGGTTGTTGTGACCCCAACATATCAGGCTTTACACTCTGTTCCCGAATCTATATGTCCTGTCTGTAAGGTCACGCTGAATCCACCCGATTGGAAATTGGATGTTGATAAAGTTGAAGATGCAGTTAAAGAGAATACCAAGATGATAGTATTAAACAATCCGAACAACCCAACCGGAAGATATCACCCTCTGGAGAAGGTAAAAAAGATATACGAAATTGCTGAGGAAAACGGTATCTATCTTTTATGTGATGAAGTCTACAGAGAACTAGTTGTCGATCCAATACCACCTGTAGCAGGTATGGGAAAATATGGTATAAGTACAACCAGCTTGACGAAAGCCTATGGGTTGGCTGGAACTAGATTTGGTTGGATAGCTGCAGACGAAGAGATAATAGAGAAAGCTTGGAAGTGGAAAGATTACACCACTATCTCTCCTTCTATTTTTGGACACCACATTGCAGAGCAAGTTTTTAACGGTAAGAGAGAAGAGATATTGAAGGAAAATATAGAATTAGCTCACAAAAATCGCAACATAGTAGATGAATTCGTAAGAAAATATAATTTAGACTGGTACTATCCCTTTGGAGTGAACGGTTTCATCAAGATCCCTGATAATTTCGATAGCTCAGTTCAGTTCTGTCGTGAATTTTTCGAAGAAAAGAAAGTCGTACTTGCACCTGGTAAAGTATTCGGTTTTGATAAATATTTCAGGATCGGCTTCGGTCTAGAGACTGATATATTAGAAGAAGGACTTAGAAGACTAAGTGATTTCATAGAAAGCAAGTCTTGAAAAATAAGAATAAAATTTAATAGTTATCAGTGAAAACAGGAAAAGCGATAATATGAAAGCTCTGACAAATGGAGAGATAAATACTGTTACTAACGGCACTTTTGAAGGCTCAATTTTGATAGAAGATGGGAAAATCAAAGACATCGGTGAAAATATAGACATACCTGAAGAAGCAGAAATAATAGAAGTTAAAGGCAAAACTGTCATTCCTGGATTGATAGAAGCTCACTGTCATACTGGTATACATGAAGAAGGTGAAGGTTGGGAAGGTATGGATATGAACGAACGTTACGATCCTATAACACCACACTTGAGAGCGCTAGATGGAATATATCCTGAAGATTTAGGCTTGAAAGAAGCTGTCAAAGCAGGCATAACTACGGTCAATATCACGCCAGGCTCGGCCAATCCAATCGGTGGGGAGATGGTCGCTTTGAAAACTGCTGGTTCTAACGTTGTAGATGAACTGGTGCTAGAGGAACCTACAGGGATGAAGATGGCATTTGGAGAAAATCCAAAAAGAGTCTACAAAGAGCAGAATAAGACTCCAGCTACTCGGATGGGGACTGCAGGTATTCTGAGAAAGACATTCTATGAAACGAAAAATTATATGGAAAAAGATGACGATGAGAATAATAAAGATTTTAAGAAAGAAGCGTTGAAATCAGTCTTAGAAAAAGAATTGAAGGCAAGGATACACGCTCATAGGGCAGACGATATGGTCACAGCTATAAGATTAGCGGAAGAGTTCGATTTTGATATGGTCATTGAGCACGCTACGGAAGGTCATCAGATAGCTGATTATTTAGCTGAGAAAGATATTCCAGCTGTGGTTGGTCCATGTCTTTCTGCTAAGACAAAAAGAGAGACTTCAGATAGAACTTTCGAAACGCCTAGTGTCCTAGCAGAGAAAGGAGTGAAAGTTGCACTAATGACTGACTCACCAGTCATACCAACCAAATACCTCAACCTGATGGCTGCTTATTCTGTTAGAGAAGGTATGGATGAGGACGAAGCATTGAAAGCAATAACCATAAATCCGGCAGAAATATGTGGAATAGATGATCGAGTCGGTTCTTTAGAAAAAGGAAAGGATGCAGACATAGTAGTTATGGATGGCGATCCATTAGAGATTAAATCAAGGGTAGAAAAGGTTTTCATCGAAGGCGAAGAGATAGACTTAGAAAGTTTATAATTTAATCTTCGTCATCCGGACATATCTCAAAACCACATTCCTCTATCTTTTCTAACTGTTCTTTCACCTCTGGGAACCACTGACCCCATTTTCTAGAAATGTGTTCTGTCCAGCTGTAATCGTCCAAAGTATACTCTTCTTCTTTATCATCGCGTTGGATGGAAATCATTCCATTCAAGATCCTATAATAATTTTGCTCTAGATATCCATCATCCATCTCTTCCATGGCTTCCTCTAGCGTTTCTTCATCGATATCTGGATATTCATCTTCAAATAGTGTAAAATCTAGAGTATATCTTGGTCTAGTGGGAGGATATTCAGCTGGATATCCAACAGTTAACTGTACGAATGGAAATACACCCTCAGGTAGATTGTACTTATCTCTTAATTTATCGGCCTTCATGAGTGCTCCGCCTAGGTAGCATGTACCCATATCTAGGCTCTCTGCTGCTACGATCATGTTTTGTGCCATGTAGGAAGCGTCCTGAATAGCGAACATCAGTAGTGTTAAATCGTTGGTTTTTAGATCCCAGTCTCTTTTTTCCATGAACAGTTTCAGCTTATGTATATCAGCGCAGATGGTGAATAAGATGGGTGCTCTAAAAGGGATATTATCCTTATCTTTCTCTATAATGACACTGTACAATTGTGAAGAAAAGGCTGCCTGCTGACCGGCTTTCACTATCGTTTCGATCTCTTCTTGAGAGGGAATATCATCGGTATACTCTCTAATCGATTTGTGACTTAATAAAGAATCTATAACTTCATTATTCATCATAAATATCAACTCACATTAAAAAGAAAATAAAAAAAGGTATTTGAAAGTTGTTTTAGTATTTATGGCAGGACACTTTCCTTCCATGAATTTCTTGTAATTCAGGTGGTTCTTCCTCACAAACGTGTCCGACCTTCTCTTTGCATCTTGGTGCAAATGGACATCCCTTAGGTGGATTAATTGGACTTGGTACCTCTCCTTTTAGAGGTAGTTTTACTTTTTGGTCTGGATCAGGCTGGGGTACTGAATCGAATAATGCCCTAGTGTATGGATGATCGGGATCTTCAAAAACATCTTCTGTCTCTCCGACCTCTATCAATCTTCCCAGATACATCACTGCTATCCTATCACTTATGGCTCTTACAAGATTGATATTATGAGATATGAACATGTAGGATACATCGAATTTTCTTTTCGCTCTATCCAGCAGTTTTAATATCTTAGACTGAACAGATACATCTAATGCTGACGTTGGCTCATCCAAAACTATGAAATCTGGTTCAAGACATAGAGCTCTTGCAATACAGACTCTCTGTTTCTGTCCACCACTCAATTCATGTGGATATCTTATCATATGTTCTGCCTTAAGACCCATCGTGTTCAATATATCGATTATTCTAGCTATCTTTTCATCACCGGTCGCTATATTATGTATCTCTAAAGGCCGGCTTAGATGGTCGAAAACTGTCATCTGGGGATTCAATGAAGCTGATGGATCCTGGAAAACGATATTCATCTTCTTCCTGTATGCCCTCAATTCTTTACCTTGAATCGATGTTACATCATCACCTTCGAAAAATATTTTACCAGATGTTGGATTGAGTAATCTCAATATCGTTCTTCCTAAAGTTGTCTTACCGCAACCACTTTCTCCGACTACACCTAATGTTTCCCCATTCTCAACGGTTATATTTACGTCATCTACTGCTCTAACGTCTCCTCTCTTAGATTCAAAGTATTTCTTTAAATTCTGGGTTTCGACGATATATCTAGAATTCATTGTACTTCCTCCCAGAAGTGACACCCGACTTTATGACCTGAGTCTGTCTCTTCTAAAACTGGTTTTTTATCTATGCATTTCTGCTTTACATATTTACATCTCGGATGGAATCTACATCCTGATGGTGGGTTTATCAATCGCGGTACTGTACCTTTAATAGTTACGAAATCTTCTAATCTCTGTTTAATACCAGGGACTGAATTAATCAGTCCTCTAGTGTATGGATGTCGAGGATTATTAAATATCTCATGAACATCCGCACTCTCAGCTATCTGACCCGCATACATCACCGTTACGGTATCACAAATCTCGGAGACCACTGCCATATCGTGAGTTATGTAAAGAATAGACAGTCCAACTCTCTCTTGTAACTCCTCTAAAACTTTTAGGAATTGTGCTTGAGTGGATACATCTAGAGCAGTAGTGGGTTCATCTGCAATCAGTAGTTCTGACTGACAAGCCAACATCATCGCTATCATAACTCTCTGCTTCATCCCACCACTGAGTTCATGCGGATATTTTTCATATATATCTCCTGGATCAGGTAATTTTACTCTATCAAATTCATTCAGAACTAGCTTCTTAGCTTCCTTCTTATCATCTGTCTGGTAAAGCAACACCGATTCTCCGACTTGATCTCCCGCGGTATAAACAGGATTCAATGAAGTTACTGGATCCTGAAAGATCATACTTATTTCATTACCACGTATCTCTTTTCTCAATTGTTCTTGTGTCATATTTAGTAAATCTTTACCTTTATAGATTATCTGTCCACCACGGATTATAGCATTTTTATCAAGCAAACCCAATGTGGCTAGGCTAGATACAGATTTTCCACAACCTGTTTCACCGATCAGTCCATGTATCTTTCCTTCCTCTATAGTTATACTGATTCCATCTAAAGCTTTGACCATTCCTTCTTCAGTTCGAAAATCGAGCTGAAAATCTTTGATCTCCAGTATTGGTTTAGTCATCTACTTTCCACCTCTTGTCATCGGATCCAATGCATCTCTTAGACCATCGCCCATGAAGTTAAAACCAAGAACTGTAATTACAATAGCTATTCCTGCAAAAGTCACCATCCATGGAGATGTTAGCATAAAGGTCTGACCTTTACTTGCAATACCTCCCCACGAAGGATTTGGTGGCTGTATTCCAACTCCAAGATAGCTCAAAGCAGCATCGTATAATAGTGCTGCTGGCATCTGTATAGTAGCTACCACTACAATCGAGGGTAGTACATTTGGAAGAAGGTATCTCATTATGATGCTAAACCTACTTTCTCCAATCGCTTCTGCAGCTTCTATAAACCTTTCCTGTTTTAGGGATAATATCTCACCCCGAGTAACTCTAGCAAACCTAGTCCACATTATTATACCAACAGCCACAACCACAGGCCATTGTCCCATGCCCATCGCTGTAGCAAGAGCTATTGCTAAAACAAGAACAGGAAATGCTAAAAATGTATCAGTGAGTCTCATGATAACTTCATCAACAATTCCTCCAAAAGAACCGGCGATCAAACCTAAAGAGACTCCTATTCCTCCGGCTAAACCTACGATTCCTAAACCGATAAGTAACGCATTTCTAGCGCCATATAATAACCTTGAAAAGATATCCCTACCAAGATAATCAGTACCTAGAAGATGATCGGAAGAGGGATCCTCTAATTTTCTATCTATGTTTTGTTCCAATGGACCATAAGGAGCTAAAAGTGGGGCAAGAATAGCCAATAGAACAAGAGTTATAATTATCCCAGCACCAATTATAGCCAATTTGTTTCTCTTAAACCTGAGCCAAACTAAATTGAACTGACTGGTTTTCTTTTGCTCTAAATCGGCTAATTCTGCTTCTAAATCTACACCTTCAGTCCCTAAATAAGATGTATCTTCGTCATCTTCAGTATCAGCCAAATTATCCACCTCCTTTACCTTCTATATCAATTCTAGGATCCACATAAGTATAAATTATATCAGCTAGCAGATTAGCAACTATAGCTGTTAACACAATTATCAAAACTGCTCCTTGAATGACTGGAAAATCTCTCTTTTTTACGCCTAAAACAATCAATCTGCCCATACCTGGCAAACTGAAAACTGATTCTGTAATCATTGCACCGGAGAACAGCCAAGGTAATCTCAAGGCTATCACAGTGACCACAGGAATCAACGCATTTCTTAAACCATGCTTTAATATTACTGCATGATATGATAATCCTTTTGTTTTAGCTGTCTTTATATAATCTTTATTTAACACGTTTAACATACTTGATCTGGTTAATCGTGCAATTATCGCCTGTAACCTTAAACCTATTACCAACGCTGGTAATATTAAATAATTAAGTCCTTGATATCCTCCAGTTGGGAATAAATCAAATCTTACAGCAAAGATTAGAATAAACATCATACCTAACCAAAAACTAGGTATTGACCTCCAAAACAGAGCTTGTATTGTAACGATATAATCTATTATCGTATTTTGTCTTAAAGCTCCGATAACCCCCATGGTTATACCTAAAATTATAGAAAAAAGTAATGCAAAACCCATTAATTGGAGAGTTAAAGGTATACGTTCTTTTAAAATGGTAGTAACTGGTTGATCATATCTTATTGATTTTCCCCAATCTCCTTCGAATATTCCTTTCACCCAAGTTATATATTGTTCATAAATTGGTCTGTCCAAACGATTTTCTTCGATTATCTGATTGATCTGTTCTTGAGTCCCTTCTGGTCCTACTTTCCTTCTTGCAACCTCTTCAGGACTCCCAGCACTGACGTGCATCAGAGAAAAAACAATTATGGTTGCGAGGAGAACTACTGGTATACTTCTCAAAACTCTTCTAACGACAAATCTTCCTCTTTTATTTTTTATATACTTTTCTAACATAGCGTATCACTCTTCAAAAATAAAGGAAAAAAAGGGTTTTTTTATTCTAGAGTCCATTCATTGACGCCTGTCAATGGACCTGCTCCTCCAAATGGATTCCATTGTTCTTCAGGTATATCTAAAGAATCATGATAAGCTCTTGTTGCTCTAGTGACATATACTGTATAAATTCCCATATCATCGTCCACAAGTATTCTCTGGGCATCCTTATATAATTCATTCCTTGCTTGATCTTCTACAGTCCTACCGGCTTCATTCACTTTTTCGTTATAATCTGTACTGTTGTACCATCCTGCATACCAATTCCATTCTGAATTTGACATATAGAGATTTAAAAGAGAATATGCGCTAGCACTTCCAGACCATCCGGAATAGCTAACTGGAGCTTCACCAGATTGAACAGAACCTATAAATTCGTTCCATTCTAAACTGACAAGTTCCAAGTCAAATCCAGCTTCTTTTACCTGTTCTTGTACAACTTCCATCTCATCAGACCTTTCATCGTTAGGCACGTACAACTCAGATTCTATTCCATCAGAATATCCAGCTTCTTCCAGTAAATCTTTAGCCTTATCTATATCTTGCTCGTATTTCATCACATCGGCATGAGCAACGTGTGTTGATGGAATAGGAGACCTAGTATTGTCAGAGAGTTCTTCTGTCCTTACTGCTTTAATTACTTCATCAGCATCTATAGCATAGGCAAACGCTTTTCTAACCCTTGCATCTGTCCAAGGTAAGTCAGGATCGTCCTGTTTAAATCTGATAAAGTTTGATCCCATCTCTGGATAGGATTCTACCCTTGCATCACCGTCTTCATCTCTCAATTGATGCCAATTTGTCGGAGATATTCTCGGCATGTAATGTATGCTTCCTTCCCTCAAGTCTATCATCGCTGAATTTTCATCTCCGTAGAAATCAAATCTTACTTTTTCTATGTTCACTTCTCCATTATAGTCTTCGAATTCCTTTAATTTAATATGAACTCCTGTTTTGTATTCATCGAACTCATAAGGGCCACTGCCTATCAATTCATCCTCGAATTTGTCCCATCCATTTTCAACTATGTAATCCTTGGGAACAATATTCATTTCAAAGGCTTCTTTTTTCAGTACCATCACATCTCTCTCTTTCATGTACATCTTTACTGTATAGTCGTCTTCTGCTTCTACTCTATCAACACTGTCCAAGTCAGCTTTTCTTGGTGATATTGGTGCATTTTCTAAGTCTGTTTCATTCATTATCGTATTAATTGTAAATACAACATCGTCTGCTGTTAAATCATCACCGTTATGGAACTTTAAGCCCTCCTCTATATGGAAAGTGTATTCTAACGCATCATCGCTGATCTCATAGTCTGTAGCTACAGTGTTACCTCCAGTGTTTGTTTCACCGTTTGGATTGTTCCTAACCAGTGGTTGGAATATCTGTAAAAATATGTATCCTGAGTACACGTCTGTATATGATATCGGGTTCATTGATTCAGGTTCGTGGGTCTGTCCTATCACTAATTGATTTTCATCACCGTCTTCAGTACAACCAGTAATCGATAGTGTGGTCATCAACAGTACCACTACCAAAAGTACAGAAAAGACTTTTTTATATTTAGTATTCATTTGTACCATCTCTTCACTTGATAAGACTTTATGTTTATTAAACGTTACGCAATTGCATATTATAAATTATAGTTTATAATATATGTTTGCTTTATTAATAAGTTTATGAATGATTATAAATAAAGCCACTGGCGGGAATCTGTCCAGAATTATTCACTGCGTTCATAATTCTAAACGCTCATCAATCATAGATTGACTCGTGAACCCGCGACCTAACAATCAATAGAAAATTAATAAAGCCACTGGCGGGATTTGAACCCGCGGTCTATGGTTTACGAAACCATCGCTTTAGCCAGCTA
>JBKHIX010000138.1:0-3935 GCA_046538435.1 Thermoplasmata archaeon
GTACGTTTTCATCCCCTTTCACATAAACATTTGACCCTTTCTTCAGATCACTATTTTTCGCCGATTTAACGATCATATTAAATATTCTTTCATCAGTTGTTTTTGTTTCCCGCTCTTTATTTTCACTTTTTACGTCTAATAGCTTATTGATTATCGGTTGTATCAACGTGTAAACAACTATAGCAACTATCAGATATGGCAACATATCTATCAAAATTTGTGTAACATCCATTTTTACATCTCCTTATAATTTTACTACTATTAACCTCGCCATTATAGATATGAATATGAGTATAGAAAATAAAGATAATAATAACGACGTTGATATCGGATCTATGTCTTTTTTTATTTTGTCTTCAACATGCACAGTTTTTTCAATTTCATCTGAATTTCCATTCACATCCTCAACCTCCAAAATAACTTCATAAGACCCTTTTTTGTTAAATTCGTGTTCGACAACTTCGCCTTCTTTTCTGTAAGTCTTATCAGAATCTATGATCACCCATTTGTACGTTTCGATCTCATAATCGCTATTTGATTTTGATGCATTGAATGTAACCTTATCACCTTCTTTGATATCCTCAGGTTCATAACCGAAATCGGCTGTAGCTGCAGATGCTTTTGCATAAGATATTATATTTCCTGACATAATAGATGATATAAATAATACTATTAATAAAATTGTAATAATTTTTTTAGACTTAGATATCATTTTAGGCACCACCGTACTTTTCCAAAACTATCATCATGAATATGTATAATATCATCCAAACTAATATGAAAGCCGCCATCAAAGGGGCTTGTACAACTACTAGATTATGAAATGCTTCAGAAGATATTTCAAGGTTTGATATATCATTGAAATCTGAAAATATAGTGTAAAACAAATTTATAATTGGCACGATGATGATGAATGTTGGTACATATTTCATCACCTGTAATATGTTTGACTTCGCATCAGCAGTTTTTTCTCTTTTTTTCCATTCTTCAAAAATCGATATGATTTTTAATAATAAAAATATCACTATTACAGTCAATAAGAAACCGCCCAACCATATAGCTAAATCCCAAATCATCATATCACCGGTAACATACTAACTGCTTTCTCACTCATTCCTATTATATTGTCCATGAACGCAGAATAATACATGAACATAGGCTCTATTCCCTTTGTGACCAATATCAACAGTCCAAAACTGACTTTTATAGTGACTGCTACAAATATTACATATGTAGAAATGGAAAACAACACGACAAATAAATTGATTAATGCTGATCCATAATATATTATAGCTTCGACCAAAAAGTCCACAACCTCTGATATCTTTTGACCAATCCAAAAACCAATGTCCTTCGCATACTGTATCATGTTTGCACCGTGATCTACAAGAGCCTTGCCAGATGATTTTGCCCACTCATACATCACCTCAGAGGGTGGCGTGTTACCGTAATTGCTGTACATGTATGCTGATGCTGCTACACCATAAGCACCACCGGACCATAGTGCTGTATGCTCCGCCACTGTCCTTACTTGCCTCCAGTTGATTCCCGTGTCTCTCTTAACTTGATATTTCTCTATCTCATAATATTCAATTGGTCTTTCCTTAGCCCATTTACCTTCTGATATAGTGATAGAATGATATACTTGGAATCCGTACTCTACACTTTCCGTCTTGTTTGTAGCCACCATGCTGCTGTATTCGTATGATGTAGTGTAATTGTTGTTCCAATCATATAGCCATAATCTCAGAGGATGAAATTCGTATGACATGTCCATATATTCAACTGTGTGATAATCAACAGAAGTTGTTTCCGTCTCATTTTCACTCTCCAAAAAATAATATATCTCAAATTCATCTCCATTCATATTTATGTCATACTGATTCACTCCTGATATAAGATCATGATACCTACTACCCACAAGATTACCGCCATCAAAAACATCTATTCTCATCTCTCCAGGAAATGTCATTGTTGATTCTGTTGATATATTCACAGTATCGAAGTGCTTGTTATCTGAAAAATCCCTTCCAACAGTTCTCTGACCGTATATTTGACCATATTTAATTCTCATTTTATTATCAATAACTTCAGTATTATTATTGTGTGTATCCCTTGTTTCATCAATCCATTCTGTATCTGTTGAAACTGTAAAATCGTTCAAATCATCAAAAATAGCCGTGGACATATCGAAATCGATATAATCTATAGATGATACACTCCCAGTTATATTTTCTAAAGCACTGTGACTGACAGAATCTAAAAGGAAGTCATTATATTCGCCAGTTATGTTCATAGTGCCTAATTTATTTTCATCATCATCCCTGAATGTCATAATAATACTGATAGTAACTGTTGTATCATAATCCTGTAAAAACGGTATATTGACTGTTAGATATTCATCATCAGCTAAAGCTGATCCATCGAAAGTTCGAGTCCACTCAAAATTCACATCTTCATTCATATCAAATATACTGTCTGATGTGATACCTGTAACATGATCTGATATACCTGATGAAAACAAAACTGACGTATCAAAATCAGATTCGTACATTTTATCATCCACATTGTCATTATCAGCAATAGTTGTGTGTGTTCTTATATTTTCGTCGCCACCAACATCCTCAGAAGATACAAACATATTTGGCTCTTTACCCATATACGACCATACCACTTGATAATTTTCTTCTGAATATATCGGAGCATTTGCTCTCATATAAGTGAAATTGTATTCTATATTCTTATCAGTTAAACTGTCTGGTATAGATCGTGATTCTTGTATATATTTCAAAGATTCTTCACCCTGCTCAACTATTGTTGATTCTGAATCAAAAATTTTTACAGGGTTTGACTTTTCATTAAGATCTATTTGCTCCGGATTATCGGAACTGCTGGTTTGATTTGTCATCTGAGGGTTATTTACCCTAAATATCCTTAATCTTAATTGAAATGTGTCCCCTTCATGTGTTTCTGTGTGGAATGGACTTCTCCACCATCCTACTGACGCTCCCTGCATCACTTGTGACGAAGAAAATTTAGTGGTCGTTGATACGTGTAACCATTTAGATTCGTCATAATCCCAATCAAGACCTATTTTCGACGGTGATGAGGGAGTAGCACATACTACACCTTTCTTATCATACTCATCCTTGAAAGGTTGCCACAGCATATCATAATTTGAGTATTTAGAATCAGAACTGTTTGCTATATTGGTCACTGAATCGTAATCTATACGAGGGTCAGCCTGTATGTCCACTTCCTCCTGAGTCTGAACACTTTTAGCACTAACAACCTGTACAGCCGTTATTGACGATATCAATAAAACCGCTATAATAACAACAAAAACGTGCTTAAAACTCATGATTTATCACCACCTAACTCGGATAATTTTATCATCTTTGAAGTTATGGCTGTCATGGCAACAAAAGATAATAAACCTGCTATGTATGCGACACGTTCAGCAAGTATGCCCAATATATCCCACACATCTTCTAGCATCCCAACGAACCAATCAATAAAGTTCAACACTGTCTCTTTTATAGCTGAAAGTTTCTGGCTTATTTTATTATATATGTCTACCATACCTGTCCATATTTGACCCATCAACTTTTTGCCTCCATCCCATACACGCTGCAAGGCACCTTTTATATTATCAAGGAGCCATTTCGACACGTCACGAGGGTCCTGTAATTCATCTGATTTGAAAGATTCGTACAAATACACACCTGCAAAACCAAATCCACCGTATTTGGCGAACTCTTCTGTACCTTCCTCAAGAGAGCTCCAGACTTTAGTGCCTAAATCCTCCTCTTCATCTTCCGATCCGTCCATATCCATATCAACTATTATCTTGTTGTTGTTCTCATCGACCATCTCCATATTAATATCTGAATAATAGTATTGTACATCGAAAGCATGAGAGTAAGACTCCTTAC
>JBKHIX010000036.1:0-16615 GCA_046538435.1 Thermoplasmata archaeon
GGCGGGATTTGAACCCGCGGTCTATGGTTTACGAAACCATCGCTTTAGCCAGCTAAGCTACGGTGGCAATTTTGTTACACAAAATTCCACCTACTCACCCAAAACTTAACGTTTTTGGTTCGTACGGTGGCATTAGGAAAGCTTTGCTTTCCTGAAAGGAGGAATATCATTCCCTCGCAATTTTGTTTCACAAAATCCCACATACTCACCAGAAATTTGTAATTTCCGGCTCGTACGGTGGCATTAAGAGGAAAGTGATATACTTTCCATGAATCGAATGAATACTACGTATTCATGTAGATCATGAGAACTTTTTGACCGAGTGAGAGTAGGAATTTATTCTTACGGAATTTTCTATGAAAATTCCATATAGTCGCCAATGTGAAATAGGCTCCTACGGTGGAATTGTAGTTACAGGGCTTCATTTAACAAATTTATCAAATCTGAATTCTCATAAAAAGCTCATCTATAAAATGATTATGATTTTTTATTCATAATTCTTTGAATTTTTTGTATGACTTCTTCAGGGATTCAACTCCAACCAAAGATTTACCCGCTAGGAAATTGATACAAGAACCTCCACCTGTAGAGACATGATCTATCTCTTCTTCAATATCTAAAGAATTAAGAACCGCTGTACTGTGTCCTCCTCCTATTATTGTGTATGCGTTAGAGTGCGCAATGGTTTTAAACAGCTCAGTAGTACCTAGAGAAAAATCCTCCATTTCAAAAGCGCCTGCTGGACCATTCAATATAACTAAATCAGATTTGTTTATTATCTTACTGTATTCCATAATAGTATCAAGACCTATATCGAAGATTGGGTATTTATTGGGCCTCAAATCCTCAAGTCTTACCCCTTTTCTCTCACCATCCACATTCAAAACTACGTCCTTCGGAATCTTGATTTTCTCTCCAAATCTATCCAACAGCTCCTTCGCTCTTTTCACCTGCTTTTCATACCCTGGTATCTCATCTTCTAGGAATTTTTGATTACCTTCTCCAAGTTCGTAGCCTGACGCCATCATGAAAATGTTAGCAGTAACACCAGCAGTCAATATAGTGTCCATATTATCGTTCTCAAGCATATGCTCAGCGACTTCTATCGAATCTTCTACCTTCATTCCTCCCAATATCGCTACTTTTAGAGAGAGGCCATCTTTGAATGCCTTTCCCATGTTTTCAAGTTCACTTTCCATAACTCTTCCAACGATGCAAGGAACTATGTTAGTGAACCCAACAAGAGTTGGTTGAGCTCTATGTGCAGCGGCAAATGCATCATGAACGAAGTAGTCTATCATAGGTGCTAGATTCTTCACGATATGTGTGTTCTCATGCTTTTTCCAATCTTTCACTCCTTTCAAATAGGTTTCCTCAGCAAAAAATCTTGCATTTTCTAATAATAATATATCTCCTTTACTCAAATTCTCTATCCTGTCCTTTACATGACTATCGAATAACCCATCGATATAATCTACATCTCTTCGCAGTAATTTACCCAATCTTTTTGCATGTGACTTTAGATTCGTATAATCATTCTTACCTGGTCTGCTCTGATGTGCGATTATAATCAATCTAGTATTTTTCAATTCTTTAATAGTTTTCAGATGGCTCTGTATCCTATGATCATCCAATATGCGGCCCGTAGAAGGATCTATCGGAGAATTTATGTCGATTCTCAACAAAACAGTACTGCCGTCTAGATCGAAGTCGTCTAATTTAAACAGATCATCGTAATTTTCAGCCATCTTATCACTCGTTGATTACGGAGTGCTGATATAAATTTTACTTTTTTATGTCCTAAAATATGTATGACTCTATAAAATATATAAATAGATACAACCAAAATATACATATTATAAAACAGATATGACTGAACGATGGATTTCGAAAGGCGCTTTGAACTCGTAAGGAGAAAAGTAGACGAAGTAGTCACAGACGAAGAATTGAAGGAATTGCTGAAAGAGAAAGAAAAACCCGTAGCCTATATCGGAGATGCACCGACTGGTAAGATGCATACAGGACATTTTATCACACACAGAAAGATATCGGATTTCTTGAGAGCTGGCTTCAAATTCAAGGTCCTCTTAGCAGATATCCATGCACATTTAGACGACCTAAAGAGTCCTTTTGAATTATTGGATGCTAGAAGCGAATACTATGAAGAATGCATCAAAGGAATGATGGATGCAACTGGTGTTGATTGGGGAGATCTAGAATTTGTTAAAGGAAGTTCTTTCGAACTCGATAAAGATTACATGATGGATGTCCTTAAGATGGCTGCTGACACAACCCTTAAACGTGCCCAGAGAGCTGCTGCTGAAGTGGTGAGATATGGTGATAATCCAAAATTGGGTGGTTTTATCTATCCACTACTCCAAACAGAAGATGTTGCAGCTCTTGAAGCTGACGTTGCTTATGGAGGAGTCGACCAAAGAGGCATCTACATGCTATCGAGAGAAATACTCCCTGAGTTTGATTATAAAAAACCTATATGTGTTTTCGCTCCCCTTCTGACTGGACTGACTGGAGGTAAGATGAGCGCCTCTGAAAAAGGTTCAAAGATAGATCTTCTTGATGATGAAGATACAATAAAAGAAAAGATGAAAGCGGCTTACTGTCCAGCAGGAGAAAAGGAAAACAATGGTGTTTTAGAACATCTGAAATATCTAGTATTCCCTGTATTACATTCTAACGATAGAAAGTTCATCATAGAACGACCTGAAAAATGGGGTGGAGACTTAATATACGAAAGCTATGAAGAAGTCGAAAAAGACTTTCTCTCGAATGATCTTCATCCGTTAGACCTTAAGATGGCTATAGCAGAAGAGATGATAGATATTCTAGAACCAATAAGAAAACGATTTGAAGGAAAAGAAAATCTTATAGAAAAAGCCTATCCAGAAGGAGAATAAACTAGTTCTTGGGATTACTGATCCCTAAATCTCTAATTTTTTTCAAAGATATATTTACGCATCTATTGAGATACTTTTCCACATCACCTTCACCGGTCATCACACCTGCTCCTTCATGACCGCCTCCACTGATATTTTTCCCTATCTCAGATAATTCTTTGAGTATTGCACCGATGTGAAAATCCCTTTCAATGATATCGTCCTTAGCCCTTCCGGATATTAAGTACTCATCATTCCTTTGAGAACCAGTGAAGGCAATGTCTGCCCCTAAACCCAATAAAGCACCTGAAACTGATGATTCAAATGAACCTACTTTACTCTTGGCTATTATGATTCCATTGGTTTCACAGAAGGAAAATCTTTCAGCCCCTTTCAATCGGGCAATCTTTTCGGAATAGCTCAAACTTTCAGATATTATTTCTCTAACCTCATTCAAAGTTATTCCCTCGAGCTCTAAAATTCTACTAAGAGTCCTGAAAGTTTTACTGTTCCCTCTCCTTAGATCAGAAGTGTCTGTTATAATCCCTGAAATTAAAGCTACTGCTTCCTTTTTGGAAAGGGTATCAGGGTTTACATAACCAAATATTATTTCAGCACAAGATGTACGATCAAAATACTCTACATCATTATTCCAGTTTTTAGTCTTATGATGATCAATTATTAAAGCTTCCTCTTCTTCATATGAAAAAGGTTCCAGCTGCTTTGGATCTGGCGTATCTAAAATAATCAGCTGTTCATAATCATCATGCATCGAATAAAGTAATTCTATACCTAAATAATCTAACAAATTAGAACCGAGTTTGTCTGGCTTCCCTGGAGTTGCAATTACTCCACCAAATCTATTTTTTAGAAAAAAAGCGCTTCCCAAAGCGTCTGGGTCTGAATTATTATGAATTAAAATAAGGGTTTTTTTCCCCTTATCTATTTTCATCTAGGCTCCGCCTTGTGGTCCTTGCTGCATACCGCCCATTTGCGTGCTCAGTTTTTCTTGTATCTCTTTGAACTGATCTCTCAATTTTTCTTCTTTACCCTTCAATGATTTGAGTCTAACATCTGTTGACTCTTTATCATCTTCGAGTTCACTGATGAGTTCTTCTTTATCTTCGACTTGTACCAATATTTCCCCAACCTCTTTGTATACTGGGGTCTCATCCTCAAGTCTGTTTACCTCATCTAGAGCCCTTTCTAAATCTTTAGATTTTACTTCTAACTGCTGTTTCTGGCTCATTATCATCTGTAACTGCTGTTGTAATTGTTGAGCCTTAGCGATTTCTTCCTGCAAACCTTGTTGATTCATAGCCATTTTTAATTCCTCCATTATGTAAATTTTTTAGATATTTCTTCAGATATATTCAGCCATCTAAGGTAAGAGTTCATCGAAGCTCTTAATGCTCTGGTATCTTCAGCTTCAATAACAATTTTTGGTGGATTCAAAGATATGTCTATTTCTACTCTTCTCATCCCCTCATCTGCTTCGGGAACCAGAGGCCTTAGTGCTTTTTCAGCATTTTCAATATTTTTTAATGTGATGGTGGCCCTCTTCATCTCTATCTAGCCTTTAATTCTTTTTTGACATTGGGCCTTTCTTTATAGAAAACACGGCCCCCACAGTTTTCACACTGTAGTCCAACCATATCCACATCGGTTTTTACTCTTTCTCCACAGATAGCACATCTAAACATTTCATTCCTCCTCTTCACTGATCCTATGTATTCTTCTTCCAGTCTGAGGTCTGAATGCTCCACCTGCAAAGGTTAATCCACATTTGCGGCAGTTCCAAATTCCAGTACTCTCTCTTTCGACTTTTTCATGATGACATCTAGGACACTCATAGCTATCTTCTTTAGCTTTCTCGATATCTCTGATTGCATTTCTTGCTTTTACACCGTATCTGGGTCCTAAACGGCCACTACTGCCAACTTTCTTTTTCTTTGCCATTTTAAAAGCCCCTTTTTATTCAGAAGGTTATTATCACTTTATTTAAAGATTTTGCCTTCCTGTTATTTCAAGTAGGTATTCTCTCATCTCTTGACCAATTCTTTTCGACTCTTTGATACATTCCTTAGTAGCTTCGTAGTCAAATACTCCTCGTAATCCCTTCTGCATAGCTACAATATTACCTTCTTCATTAGTACTAACTGTTAGTCTTGCATCTGCAATCTTCTCTTCTTCCAATCGTGAATCTAAAAGTATATTATCTTTGATCTTAACGAAGGTGGTAGGAATTATAGTGTGCTGTATTGGAAGTGGATAATTCTCATCTTTTTCAAGCTCATCTTCAAATCTTTCTACAGGAACTTCGGCATCTAATAAAGCTGCCATTGCACCTAAGCCAGCAGCATCAAACAAATTGCCACCAAAGTCCAATACATGAATATCGATAAAGATTACCCAAACCTTTTCACCTTTTTCGATACACAATTCCTCAGTATCGACTACGCCTCCTTCTCTGATTCCTCTATCTACAACTCTAGCTAATTCAGTCGCATCTTCTCCTGGTGGTCCTGATTCATATTCAGGAGAAGCCATAGGTATAAGTTCCGCAGCGGTTGTCAACACACCTTGATTTGGTGTATCTGGGAAAGGTTCTCCCGTTTCCATTTTTATTCCAACTACAACGTTGGTATCCCCGAGCTGTACTCGGGCAGATCCCTCTGCTGGACCGATCCATCCTGTTTCAATTTCTAGGTCTCGATATTCCATCATATCTCTTTCATCGATCCTTTTACCTTCTTTAACGAGCCTGTATAAATAATCAGTAGTGATCTTAGAAAGCATTTCTTTCATAGTTATTCCTCCTCCTCAAAATCTTCTTCAATTTCTTCTGTCACTTCGTCGAATTCACCTAATTCCATTGACGTTGAGTATTTCTCTGTCAAAGCTTCCCTTTGCTTCTCGTATATCTCATGACAGGCTTCTATAGAAAAGTCCATAGCCTGTTCGTATTCTTCTTCTGTCAAATTACCGTCCATCTGGAGTAAACATAGTTCATCGTCTTTCGGTATCAAACCGATAGGGACGTCTGCTTCACCGTAATTGTCCTCATCCTTTCCAAGGTCCAATACGACTTGTCCATCAATTTTCCCTGATGCACATGATGGAACTAAATCAGACATAGGTATTCCAGCATCAGCCAATGCAACAGATGCAACTGTTAAACCAGCACATCTTGTACCAGCACTTGCTTCTAAGACCTCTATAAACACATCGATAACTGAACGTGGGTACTTCTCGGTAAATACAACCTTTTCTAAAGCCTCTGAAACCAATTTACTGATCTCTACCGATCTTCTATCTGGTCCAGGCCTTTTTCTATCAGGTACAGAAAAGGCAGCCATATTGTATCTAGCTCTAACTACAGCTTTTGTGGTCTCTTGAGCATGCCTAGGGTGCATCTCTCTTGGACCGTAAACAGCTGCCATGATCTTATTCTTGCCCCATTCAATGAATGCAGAACCGTCTGCTCGTTTTAATACTCCAGCTTCAATCTTAATAGGTCTTAACTCATCATATTCTCTTCCGTCTAATCTTTTACCATCTTCATCAATCAAATCAATATCTTTATTACTACCCATATTTAATCCTCCAAATCTTTACCAGTTTCTCGCTTCAAGAATTGTTTCACCGCATCGGTCAAACCAACAACTTGAGCATTCTCTTCAATCATCTGAATTGCCTTTACCGCGAGATACTGTCCTTCAAGATCACCATCGATCCAAATTCTTCCATTCTGACCAACAAAAATCCTACAGCCAGTATATTTCTTCAACATAGATATCATGGATCCCTTTCTACCTATTACTCTTGGTACTTGGGATGGAGGGATCTCTATAATCTGACCTTCGTTCAATTTACGAAGACCTTTTTCATCCATGGTGATCTGCATCTTCATCTGTTCATCTACACTAGTTATCTTAACAAGAACAGCATCGCCTACTTCTATGTAACTAGCAGTATCTCCATAATCAACTCTCCACGGAACATCATTCACATGCAGAACTGCGAGATTTGGTGCGTTAACATCAACCATCCAAAATGATGAATTTAAATCTGTAACCGTACCAATTACTTTATCTCCTGATTGTGGTTCGTATCTACCACTTTGGGCTGCAACATTTACGTATCCTGATCTCAATGTTTTAACGCCCAATTTTGCTGCATATATTTTTCCGTCTTTTTTAAACGTCCCTCTACCTGGTTTAACATCTTCTTCATCGATTTCATCTCCAGGCAAAAGAAGTTTTCTTTCTGTTTCCTCTTTTTCGCTCATATTTTACACCTAATAACAAATTAAAAATTATTTTTTTACATTCTATATTC
This sequence comes from Thermoplasmata archaeon, assembly GCA_046538435.1. Lineage (GTDB taxonomy): Archaea > Thermoplasmatota > Thermoplasmata > Halarchaeoplasmatales > Halarchaeoplasmataceae > CAYSTL01. The sequence continues at coordinate 7,236 of JBKHIX010000036.1, forward strand.
AATTATTTATCAATCAATTCAATTACTGCATCTCCATGAGTTTTGTTATTAATCTTCTCATACAATTCATCCTGTAGACCTGCAGGTATTTTAATTATTCCCTGCCATCTACCGTCATTTAACCACTCTTCGCTTTCTATCCTTCCAATCTCTTTCAAGTATCCATAAATCTTTCCGTATAGATCGCCTCTAACTAAAACAGAAAAAGTAAGTTTTTTGAAGCTTAAGGGTATCAAACCTTTTATTCCATCTACTACTTTATCAACTTGTTTACTCACCGGTTTGAACGAATCAATATGTACATTTACTTCAGTCATGGCATTCTCAATCCTTTGGGGAGGATGAGGAGTTTTTGTTTGGGGATTGTATGAATTTCTAACTATCCTGTTAACTATCTCCTTTCTCTTCTGTTCTTGTCTTTTCTTCCTCTGTTCTGTTGTTATCTGGACTTCACCTTCTTCTATTATCTTTTTAGCGATCTCTTCTATTTCTTCGGTTTCAAAAATTTTTCTTATCATAGCATTAGAAGCGACTTTACCCTTTTTTGCGTCGGTAAAGACCTTATCTGCAGGCATATTTTCTTCTAAATCAATATCTTTCCCGCTTCGAAACTTCTCGACTGCATCTGGTTCTATAAGAACTTCAAAATGCTCTCCATGTGATTCATACCTAGCGATAACGTACTCATCGAGCAGTGTTTCAGTGTGTTCCTTTTGAAAGTCTTTCTTACCCAAAGGATCTCCCCCTGATCTATCATTCTTCTAAAGATTCAAGATACTCTTCAATCTTTTCTTTACTCAATTTTGTGAAGTTTTCTTCATCTCTAATTACAGATACTTCCAAGGACCTACTGTCCAATCCTTCTTCACTCGCTCTCTTTAAGCCCTTTAACGCTAATTCTATACCTTCTTCTAATGTTAAGTCATCTCTGTATTCGTGATCGAACACTTCCTGGACTTCCTCTCTATCCATGCCTATTGATCCTGCTTTGTAAGCCATGAATGCTCCACTTGGATCTGTTTCAAATAAGTGGGCACCATTTTCGTCCATGCCAGCGACTAGTAGAGCTGTACCGAATGGTCTAACTCCACCATACTGTGTATAAGTTTGTTTATAATCACAAATCTTCTTCACAAGTGTCTGTAATTCGATCCTCTCATTGTAAGATACTCTATTAACCTGAGACTGAACCCTGGCATAATCTACTAAAACACGAGCATCAGCAACAAGTCCAGAAGTAGCTAATGCGATCTTTTTATCAATTTTAAAAATTTTTTCAATAGAACTTGGTTCAACTAAATCACTAGATATCCTTTTATCGACGACCAAGGCTACACCATCCTCTACTTTGATACCTACGGTAGTAGTTCCTCTTCTAACTGCTTCCCTGGCATATTCTACCTGGAAGAGCCTACCGTCAGGTGAAAAGACCGTTATTCCTCGATCGTATCCCATTTGTCCTGGCTTCATTCTCTTTCACCAACCGTCATAATTAATCATTTGGTTATAAACCTTACCCTATCAAATGATGACTATATAAAAATGTTTGTCATTACAGATATAATATTAAGCTGAATTATATATAATATTATTTTTTAAAATAGAAAAAAGAAAATGTAAGACCCTCACAAAAAAAGGGAGGGAGGGTGATTATCGTGATATGTAAACCGGTTTTATCTTTGTACACTTGTTCTAAGGTACAAAAAGGTATATAAAACTTTCTCCTCTTTTTACATATTTATCAATTTATATACCATTTTACGACTTTTTATGTTAATTTTTACCAAATTGATGCTGTTATGCTTCAATTCCTTGTTCACCAATTTAATGACAAAAACACCGTTATAAATAAAACTTTTGTACCAGACAAACGGTATTTACCGAAAACCCTTATTTATTAAATCATCATTCCTCTCTCCATGTCGATTTCTATAGATGTAGGCGGTACTTTTACCGATTTTGTTATAATAGACCGAGATGTAAGACATTTTAAGATATCGTCCACCCCTAGTAATCCTGAAAATGCAATATCAGAAGGGATTAAAGGGATGAAAGTTTCTGGAGATGTTTTTCACGGAACAACAGTTGCTACAAACGCGTTTTTAGAGAAAGAAGGCGTTAAAACAGCTTTTATCACGAACGAAGGTTTTGAAGATATACTTTTTATCGGTAGGCAAGAAAGACCAAACCTTTATGACTTCACTGTAAGTAAGCCTAAACCACCCTTAGAGGAAAAATATTGTTTTGGGATCGACTGCAGAACTAAGGCTGATGGTAAGATTGAAAAAAAAGTAGATGAAGAATCAGTCTTAGATATTCTACAAGAAATTGATGACGAAGAATTATCGTTCGCTGTATGTTTACTTCACTCTTATAAGAATCCAGAACAGGAAAAATATATAGGAGATATACTAGAAAGAGAGGGTTACCATTATTCTCTTTCATCTGATGTATCTAGAGAATTCAGAGAGTATGAAAGAGGTATGACAACACTTCTAGATGCATATCTAAACCCCCTGATAAATGATTATTTCGCTTCGCTCAATAAAATCCTAGGAAAAGAACCTTACATAATGAAATCAAGTGGTGGTCTTGAGAAATCCTCTTCTATTAAAGCTGCAGATACGTTCTATTCTGGACCTGCAGGTGGAGTAGCGGGAGCTGAGTTCCTTTCCTCACTCACCGGTATAGATAACATAGTGACCTTCGACATGGGTGGGACGAGTGCTGATATGGCTTCGATAGTCGGTGGTGAAATATCTTGGAAGGACGAAGGAGAAATAGGTGATTTCCCAGTACAATCGAGGATGGTGGATATTGTAACTGTAGGTTCAGGCGGAGGAAGTATCGCTAGAAAGGACGAAGGTGGAGTGTTAAGAGTAGGGCCAAAAAGTGCTGGAGCTGAACCAGGGCCAATCTGTTATGGTCGAGGTGGAGAAAAACCTACAGTCACTGATGCTTTATTGATGATGAAATATATCGATCCAGAGTATTTCCTAGGAGGCGATATGGACCTTAAAGTCGATAAAACTCGTGAAAAGATAAAGGAGTTATCATATGAATTATCGCTAAGTTTCGATGAAACTTTACATGGCATATATAGAGTAGTAAATTCAAAGATGGCTAGGACCATGAAAGGGATCACAGTTGAGCGGGGACTAAAACCAGAAGATTTCGCTATCCTGGCTTTTGGTGGTGCTGGTCCTTTGCATGCCGCAGCCCTTGCAGAAGAACTGGAGATGAAAAAAGTCATAGTTCCTCCTCTACCTGGTGTTTTTTCTGCTTTAGGAATGGTAACAGGAGATGTAGTTCATGATTATCACAGGACTTTAATAACAAGTTTAGAAAACGGTGAGGTCTTAGAGGAAGCTATCGAAGAACTTAAGAAAGAAGCGATGGAAGGAGAGACCAATGTTCTTCTGGGACTTAGATACAAGGGGCAAAGTTACCATCTCAACATACCATACGATGAAAAAATTGAAAATAGATTCCATAAGATGCATAAGGAAAAATATGGTTACGCAAATACTGATGCTCCTGTGGAAGTTGTAAGAGTCCATCTAGAAGTAAGGAAGAAAAAATCAGTAGAAAACTTTCCCGGGCCTGGGGAGGAAGAACATCCCGCTAAAAAAAGAGAATGCTTATTCGTCGATGGATGGACAGAATCTAAAGTATATTACCGTGATTGGATAAAACCGGGTATGAAAGGGGTAGGTCCTACGATCATAGAGGATAAAAACTCTACTATCTTAACACCTCCTGGTTGGGAATGGTCAGTAGATGAATACGGTATAATACACATGGATGTGATAGAATGAATAAACTGAGTCCTACCCAGATAGAAGTCATGAAGCATAGTTTTACTGCAATACCTGAACAGATGGGTGCGTCATTACAAAGAAGTGCGTATTCACCGAATATAAAAGAGAGAAAAGATGAATCGTGTGCTATATTCACATCTTCACAGGATATGCTTGCTCAGGCGGAACATATACCTGTCCATCTAGGGGCTATGCCAAGTGCTCTGAGAGTGGCTGTTGATGAATGTGGTGCAATAGAGAACTGTCAAATTATTTTAAATGACCCATATGCAGGCGGTACACATCTTCCAGATCTAACTGTTATCAAACCCGTCTTTATGGAAAGGGAATTACTAGGGTATGTAGTTAATAGAGCTCATCATGCTGATATCGGTGGAGATGTGCCTGGATCGATGCCCGGAAATAGTAAAACATTAGATGAAGAAGGCATCGTTATATCTCCTCAATATTTGATCAAAGATGATGAATTTGTTGAGGGAGCTCTAAAAAAGATAAAAGAGGCTAGGTCACCACAGGAAAGAGTTGGAGATATAAGAGCTCAAGTTGGGGCCAATGAGATGGGTGCAAAAGAGTTTATCAAAACTGTTGAAAAATTCGGTTCTGAAGTCTACGAAGTATTTAAGGATCAAATATTGGAATATTCTGAAACTAGGACCAGAAAAGAGATCGAAAAATTACCAAATGGAGAATATTCCGCTTCTGATTTTATGGAGTGGAAAAGAGACGTTAATTTGAAAGTAAAAGTAAAAATAAAGCATGATGAAATGATTTTTGATTTTTCAGGTACCGACGAGCAGGTTGAAGGAAATATAAATGCGCCAAAACCAGTGACCATGTCTGCGGTCTATTATGTGCTCAGATGTCTACTACCAGACGATATTCCGATCAATAATGGTTGTTATAACCCGATGAAAATAATTGTTCCAGAAGGTACCTTACTGAACCCGAAAGCTGGTGCTGCTGTTTCTGCAGGGAATGTAGAAACATCTCAGAATGTGGTTGAACTTATCCTAAAAGCATTGAGAGATGCGATACCAAATAGGATATGTGCTGAAAGCCAGGGTACTATGAACAACTTGATAATCGGAAATGAAAATTTTACTTATTATGAAACAATAGGAGGTGGTGCTGGAGCTAGTCCTAAAAGCGATGGTGAAAGTGGTGTTCAAGTACACATGACAAACACTAAGAACACTCCAATTGAGTCTTTGGAAAATAATTATCCGCTTGTTGTTAGAGCTTATCACTTGAGAAAGAATTCAGGTGGTAAAGGTAAACATAAAGGTGGAGAAGGCATAGTCAAAGAGATAGAAGTATTGGAAAGTTCTTCTCTCTCTATCCAATCCGGTAGAAGAACAAGAGGTCCAGAAGGAATTAAAGGAGGTAAATCGGGGTCTAGAGGAAATAACATCCTGATACGTGATGGATTAAAAAAGAAATTAGAGGGAAAAATAACTAAAAAATTAGAGTTGAATGATAGGATAAGAATTGAGACTCCCGGAGGAGGGGGTTGGGGCAAACCTTAGAAAGATTTAAAAGAGTCAACTTAATAGACAAAATTAAGATAGAGTATATTAAAATATAGTTTGATAAAATATATAAATGTCACATTTAAGATAGGAGATCGATAAAATGACTGAAAAAACCGAATATTTGAGAGAAAAATATGAAGAGATGAAAGAAGAAGGCTTGACCTGGACAATCAGAGATCTAAATGGCCCTTCTAAAGCCCACGTTAAAGTTGATGGTAAAGAATGCATTATGCTGGCTTCGAACAACTATTTGAATCTAGCTAACCATCCAGAACTCAGAAAAGCTGGTAAAGAAGCTATAGAAAAGTATGGAGCCGGAGCTGGATCAGACTGGTCTATCGCAGGAACTATGGATATACATGAAGAACTATGGGATAAGATCGCTGAATTTAAAGGAACTGAAGCAGGTATGACCTATCAAACAGGTTTTGCTGTTAATGCAGGATTGATTCCACAGCTCGTTGGAAAAGATGATGTATTGATTTCTGATGAGTTGAATCATGGTAGCATCATCGACGGTGTAAGATTATCCAAAGCTGACAAGATGATCTACAGCCACTCAAATATGGGGGAATTAGAAGATTGTTTGAAACAATATCAAGAAGAAGATTACAACCGTGCTATTGTCATAACTGACGGCGTTTTCAGCATGGATGGTGACATCGCTAAGATGGATGAAATTCAAAATCTAGCCGATGAATATGGCGCTATGACATACGTCGATGACGCTCACGGAGAAGGTATCCTTGGTGAAGGAAAAGGCATCGCTAAAGAGTTCGATCTTGAAGAAAGAATAGACTTCGAGATGGGTACATTCTCAAAAGGTCTAGGTGGCTTCGGAGGTATGCTAGCCGGTGATGAAGGGGTCATAAATTATGCTTATAATACTTCCAGGACTTGGTTACTGAGTGCTGCTTTCCCACCACATGTTGCAGCTATCAATATAAAAGCCCTAGAGATCGTTGAAGAAGAGAAAGACAGAGTTCAGCACTTATGGGATCTAACAAAGAAGTTCAAGAAGGGCATAGAACAGATGGGATTCGATACAGGCATGAGTGAAACACCTATCGTACCAGCTATGATTGGAGACAGTAAGAAAGCTCAGAAATTGGCCAATAGGTTGTACGATGAAGGCATCTTTGGATTGGCTATCGTATATCCAATGGTCGCTAAAGGCAAAGCAAGGATAAGGAATCAGATCAACGCTGGAATGACAAAAGAAGATATCGAAGAGGTCTTGAGAGTTTACGAAAAACTCGGTAAAGAGCTCGACCTTATCTAAAAAAAACCCTTTCTTTTCTATATTGGATTAGTTATTTTTTTATTTGAAAAATCATAATAACCTTTATTAACCGATTTCACCCATAATTTGTAATAAAAGGAGTTTCCTCAAAATGGACATTAAACTCGATAAATACCAAAAAAGACTATTATTCACCTTCATAGTTATTTTTGTTATAATTTTAATAATGGTTGTATTAAATTTAGATATAATCGACGGGTCTGGTAAATTCAATACATCTTCAGGAACCGCCACTATCCATAAAGAAGATAGAATGCTAAAATATATTGATTTTGTTTCAGGAGATGATAAAGAGATTAGATATTCTTTCAACGTTACAGAGGGACCAAATATTGATGTTTTTTTTCTTAATGAAAAAAATTTTGAACTGTGTTCAGAAAATGAAAGATTTAATTATATTCCCGATGGGAGTTTAGTGAATAAAACCAGTGGTCAGGTTAGTACCACTTTGCAGAAAAAAGGGCAATATTATCTTGTATTTGATAACGGGAACGACATATATCACACTCCAAATATCGGAGATAAATTCTCTACTTCGATAGTTGAATGGAAGGTTTCGATAGAGAATAATGATTCATTATTTGGATGATCTTTCAGTATTTTTCGGCTATCTTTTGTGCTATCTTTTCCATTTCATCTGTGTTCATGCCTCGGTGAGTGACCTCTGCAACGCCTATCCTTCCCCCTATATCAATAAAAATGTTCTCTTTTTCTAGTTTTTTACATAATTTTTGGGAGTCTTCATCTTCAATATCTAAAAATATCTGGTGTGATTCAGTATAGCCCTTCCCTTTGAATTTAACAGGAACACCGAGGTCATCTAATGATTTACCCAGTTCTTTCGCATTCTCAACTATCCTCTTTCCATATTCTTCGTCATCAAGCATTTCTTTTAGTGCTGCTCCCAAGGCTGCTATCCTATTGACATGAGGATTATCAACTAACCCTATACCTGTTTCCAAATCTATATCTAGATAATCTGAAATCAATTCAGCGTGATGATCAGAATCAGTCAGGATCAATCCACCTTGAGGACCATAGAGCGATTTATGTGTGCTCCCGATCAGAACATCTGCCCCTTCACTCAATGGATTTTGGAATGTATCTGTAGCTATCAAACCAAGAACATGGGAACCATCAAAAACTAGGTGATGTTCTTCTATACAATCTTCTGTTGATTCAGATATTTGCTTAACTGGATGGGGAAATGGAATATACGATGAACCCAATATAGTCAATCTAGGATTTTCCTTATCGATTATCTTTTGTGCTTTTTCAACATCTATCTCGAAGGAATCTTCATGAGTTGGTAAGGAGACTCTCTTTCTATCGAATTTCTCCAAACCAAAGGGATATCCACCATTTTCAAAATCCATCATGGCTACTTTATCATATGGTTCAGTCAGAGAAAATAATACATTTAGGTCACAGAGATTGCCTGATACGGGTTTAACGAAAGCATGTTTTACATCGAACAATTCTTCTGCAAGTTCTTTCGTCTTCTCAACTATTTCTTGGGCATACTTAGACCCACCATAGAAATCAGCATGATATCTCCCTGCTAGGTCTGATGATAGAATATTTCTTACCTTTTTTGAAATGAAATTTTCTGAAGCGATTAGATTTATGCCCTCCTTACGTAAATTCTCATGTTTTTCAACAAGAGATTCTATATCTTTTGTCATGATTATTGATTCGTTACGAGAGTTAAATAATTTTTTGAGAAGGTGGTTTACTTATTTTTGTACTTACTTTTTGCTACCTTCTTTGGATCAAATATCTCTTCAGCTTCCTGCTCAGTCAGTATCCCTTTTTCGATGACTAGTTCAGGTATCGAAATGTCTTTCTCTAACGCTTCCTTCGCAATCTCAGCAGCTTTCATATAACCTATTTTTGGCGTCAATAACGTAACCAAAGACGGTGATCTTTCATAATTTTCTCTACATTTCTTTTCATTGGCTTCTATACCTTCTATACACTTTTCCTGGAATACTGGAAGATAATTATTTAATAAAGAGATAGAATCCAAAATATTGTAGGTGATAACTGGAGTCATCACATTCATCTCCAATTGACCTGCCTGATTTGCCAAAGAGATCGTATTATCTCGTCCTATTATCTGGAAGCAAATCATATTCAAGCATTCTGCCATGACTGGATTTGTCTTTCCAGGCATTATTGATGATCCTGGTTGTACTTTAGGTAAATTTATTTCAGAGATACCTGTTTTGGGTCCGGATGACAATAATCTCAGGTCGTTTGCTATCCTATTCAATTCCTCAGCTAGATTTTTGAGTATAGATGAAAATTTCGACATCAATGCTCTGCTGTGTGTCAATTCGAAACTATCCTTAGCAGGTTTGTAATCTTTTTCAGTCAATATCGATATGTTGTCGATAATATTTTCTCTGTACCCTTCAGGAGTGTTGGTTCCTGAACCTGTCGCAGTTCCGCCTATTGGAATTTCAAGTAGTTCATCTTTTGCTTTAGAAATACTCTCAATTGCTCTCTCTATTGATGAACCATAAGCACAAAATTCATCTCCCAGGGTGATAGGAATAGCATCCATAAGATGAGTTCTTCCCGATTTGGGAATTTCTTCAAACTCTTTACCTTTAGTCTTAAAAGACTCAGCGAGAGAATCTAGATTATTTACTAATTCATCAGCTGATTTAACTATAGCCATATGTGAAGCAGTAGGAAAGGTATCGTTGCTGGACTGAG
>JBKHIX010000139.1:0-3911 GCA_046538435.1 Thermoplasmata archaeon
AAAGATAATCACATCAAAGCAGCAGGAAGTATAAGTGAAGCAGTTAGCAGGGTGAAAAGAGGTATACCTCATACCACTAAGATCGAAGTCGAAGTTGAAGATATTGAAGGCGTTAAAGAAGCTCTAGATAATGATGTGAACATCATCATGCTGGACAATATGAGCTTAGAAGATATGAAAAGATCCGTCGATCTGATCGGTGAAGAAGCTTTAACGGAAGCCTCTGGAGGCATCACTTTAGATAATATAAAAAATGTGGCTGAAACAGGAGTAGATTTTATCTCAGTAGGAGCTTTAACACATCAAATAAGATCCATTGATATAAGTTTAGATCTGATCTAAGGAAATAATAGAAATAGTACGGAAGCAACTCCGATAGATATCAATAGCATAGGTATCATCAATTTTAAGAACTTGTTCATATCTCCATCGAAATAATCTAGAGATATGCTTATACATGGATGAACGGGTGTTATGATATACCCCATGAACATCGAAACGTACATGGCCTGAAAAGCCATGACAGAAAAAGAACCTACGGTTTCTATATAGATCCGCGCAATGATAGATGCTGGGAGCATGATCCTACCAGTACCGAACCCAAGCAAGAAGCCAAAACCTACCAAAAGAACAAAGCCAGGAACTGCAAGATCCTCGATCATTCCTCCTATGCCTGAAGACTTAAAAACATTTATGAAGAAATAAAGACTGAATATAAGGACCATAAAGTTCCATGGCTTCATCTCTTTAGCCGCTTTCTTAATTATACGCTTTTTTGAATCTTTAATTATCATTATGGCTAGTAAAAGACTGATTGAAACTGCTATTAAAACAAATAAATTATCCGCCTCAAAATCAATCAGATAACTTAAAATCCCCCAAACAACTGGCGCTGTAATCAAGACAGTTACAGGAGGAATGAGTGAATGTAAATTGACTTCTGTATCATATTCCATACTACCCTCAACTTTCCTCAGTAAAAAGAAATATCCTAAAACTATAGTAAAAATGAAGAAAGGCATCTGAAACAGTATGATCTTGAATACAGATAGATTTGCTTGATCAGCTGCAAAGATTAAAGCGTAAGAAATAGGATAGATGAAGTAAATAATATGTCTGAACCAAATGTTTATAGCAGTTTTTATGTGGCCAGCTATCTCTCCACCCGCTTTATCTATAACAGGGGCAGAAAAGAGTGCTCCTCCAGGAATAGGTAGTAGTCCAATAAAGGCAGGAGTAGCTCCCAAAAATGGCCGCTTCCCGATTCGTAGATTTTTTATAAGGTCATCTAGACCTCCACTCTCCTGAAGTATTCCTCCTATCATAGGAATTATACCAAGAGCTAGAATCAACAAAACGGTATTAGGTGTTGTGAGGGTTATAATCAACTGGTCCAAAATACTCATAGGTCCTAATGTGAAAATACCTAAAATAATGGTCCCCACAAGGAGTGCCAGTGTTAGATGATATTTGGCACCTATCACTATTACAGCCATAGCTATAAAGAAACCTATCCATAATATTAACATAAATTGAAATCCACGAGTTTATAATTTTATTTAAAGATTTCCTAGATTTTACAAATCAGTGAAAAAGGTCGTCTATATCATCTTGAGAAATATCTCCAGTTTCTGCAGCATCTTCCAAAGATGGTGGTTCTTCATCATCAGGAGTAGGGAAACCATCCGGTGCTTCGGAATCGTCCATATCCTCAAGTTGTTTCATCATATCCTCCATATTTTCTTCTCCTTCATCAGGCATTTCATCTAATTCAGGCGGTGCCTCTTGAGGTTCTGTAGGTTTCTGCTCCTGAGGTTCTGATTCTTTTTCAGGTTCAGATGATACTTTATCTTCTTGCTGTTTGGACTCTTCCTCTTCTTTACTCTCTTTTGCTTTGCCTTCTCTGTACTGTCGGGCTTTAGAACGGAGGACTTCAAGATACTGGTATATCTCTGCAATATCTTTCCTCATCTTCTTTTGGGACTCAGCCATCAGCTCTTCCAACTGCTTTGGTGTAAGCTCGCCTGATTCCAATTTTGAAACAATTTCTTCTCTAGAGATATCTTCTGTTTCCTCTTCCTCAGTGGTTTTTTCTTCTTCATCCTCTTTGATCTCTTCTTTAGAATCTTTTCTAGATTCATTGGTGTAGAAGAAAATGAAAAGACTCACTAAAGCAAGTACAAATATAATAATCGGCAATAAGATATTTAAAAATGATAAAGGTTCCTCTTTTTCTTCAACCTCTATTTTGATAGAATCTTGATCAATATTGTTGTTTCCATCTCTTACTGTTAGTCTAACTGTATAAGTTCCGCTTTCTTCAAATTTATAAACAGCACTTTCTCCATAGACAACCTCATTTTTTTCCACGATAGTCCATGTATAATTAACTATACCAACGTTATCGGAAGAATATTTTCCATTCAACATTACTTCTTCGTCTACAACAACCACTGAATCTTCACCAGCATCTGCTGTCGGCTTCTTTCCATCCTTCACAGTCACATAGATCGAATCTGTATCAATATTTCCTGCGTCATCGATAACTTTCAAAGTAACTTTGAATTCGCCAACCTTTGAGAATTCAGTTATAATCGTTTCACCATAATATACTTCATTCCCGATGTGCCATTCATACCTGGTTATCCTATAATTATCGTAAGATCCGCTTCCAAACAGTTCTACCTTTTGGTCAGTGTATATTGTCCAATTTTGTCCAGCATCTGCTACAGGATCGGTAGTATCTTTTACCCAAACAATGATGATATCTTTATCGTAATTACCAGCTTCAACAGTAACGTTGAGTTCAACAAAATACGTACCTGGATCTTCAAATATATATTCAGGTGTCGAACCATACAAACTTGTATTTTTATCAACCATCCAAGTGTAATTCTTTATCCCGACATTATCGTAACTTTCGGAGCCGTCTAAAATGACCTCTGTTCCTTCATCAATATTTAGGTTATTTCCAGCATCTGCAACAGGTTTCTCGTTATCCTCAACCGACACCGTTATTGTAGTCTGAGCTCTATTGCAGCACTCGTCACAAACCCTAAGAGTTACTTTTTTATCCCCAATCTCTGTAAAAATATAGTTGATGATCTTTCCATTTATGACCTGACTATTGATCAACCATTCGTACTTTCTAATACCTATGTTGTCATGAGACTTGGATGCATTGAATGTTATTATCTCATTCACATCTACCGTTCTATCCCCTCCAGCAACAGGAACTGGAGGTATGTCATCTATGACTTCTATTTCTCTTAAATCGGTCGTATTCCAATTTCATGCACTATCAACAGCTGATAACTTATAATATAATGAATCATCTTTGTCAGTAGGGATAGATGTAGAATTGACCCATTGATCTCTAAATTTAGACTTTCTACTCCTAGATTATGTTCAAGAGACGTGAACGAAGCGAACCTACCCTACTCTTGCCTTTAAATTCTCATATTCATTCGAATTATAAAAAGCGCCCGAGGAGGAGACGAGCTAAGCTATGCTTACCGAGCGTTGAGAATCTTTGATTCTTAACAGTGAACAAATCTTTGATTTCACAGGACTTCGTCCTTTTCATCTTCAGAAACCTACGGTTTCCTGCGATTTGTGAGCGTAAGGAATCTTGATTCCTTACAGTTTTCGAATCGACGACTCGGCGCGAATGACAAAAGGAATGAGCATCTCTTTCGCTTCTAAATTGCTCGTTACACTCGCAATACTAGAAGTATCGTAGAATCACAGATTCGACTCACTTTTTCGTTTTTCGCTTGGCTCAAAACAGAAAAAGCGCTGAAGAATCAAAGATTCTCCTTGCTTTCAAACTTCCTCGCTAAGCTCAAAAGTTATGAAAGCGCCGAGGAGGAGATTCGAACTCCTGTGGTGCGCTGCACCAGTGGCTCTCG
>JBKHIX010000140.1:0-3910 GCA_046538435.1 Thermoplasmata archaeon
TTCTTCTTTTTAATTATCATTGATAAAAATCACATTCTAACGGAAAGCTGTGATAGGAAATTTTCTAACTGTATTCTATCGTTCTCGCTTTCTACTATATTTCTCTCAGTATCTCCCAGCTTCTCAACTAAATTAACTCTTGTCTGATTGGTCATGGGAATATCATATATCTCGTCATGAATCAATAAAACCACATCCTCACCTGATAATCCGTATTCTATCAAAAGTTCATCTAATTTATCTCTAGCATCCATGAAATTACCTTTAGATGCATCTAAGATCATCTCTCTTACATCTCCAGTTTTCGTTAATTCATTCACTTCTTTGATCAAGGATTCAGTTATCTTATTTGATTTAGATGCTGCTGTCTGAAGTATATTGGTACATTTTCTAAGATCACCATCTGAGAATCTAACTAGTATCTCTACAGCGTCATCTGTAATATCTAATTCTTCCCGATCAGTGATATTTATTATCCATTTTTTGACTAAATTCTTTTTCAAACGTCTAAATCTGAATTCAGCACACCTAGAACGTATTGGATCGATTATTTTAGAGGGTGAGTTACACGATAGTACGAATCTACAATTTTCTGAAAATTTCTCCATAGTTCTTCGAAAAGCTGATTGTGCTTCTGATGTCAATTGATCAGCCTCATCCATAAATATAATTTTGAAACCACCCTCATCGAGGGTTCGACTTCTGGCGAAATCTTTGATATTTTCTCTGATAACTTGTATACCTCTTCGACTAGAAGTCATCTCTTTCATGTTAGCCTCCCAACTTTTGCCGTGTAATTCTTTGGCTAAGCAAATAGCGGAGGTTGTCTTTCCTGATCCTGTTGGTCCTGAAAATAGAAGATGAGGCATACTTCTTTTTCGTACGTAAGCCTTCAATTTCTGCTTGACAAGATCATGACCATATATTTCATCGATACTTTCAGGCCTGTATTTTTCAGTCCAAATCTCTTCCATCTCATTTCACATAAATGTAGTGTATCAATTATATCTTTCGTATAAGTTACAAGATATTTCTACCGATAATACAGCCAAAGCATGATTTATTAGGAAAAATTTTTTTTATATAAGCGCTATATCGCTTTGATGGTCTCAACAGAGGATTTAATCAATCAGTTAGGCAGTTTTTGGAAATCCAAGAGAGAGGAGGCTATCGATAAATTAACTAGGGCAGGTGTTAAGAAACCTAAAAAGGTAGTTCCAGCTCTTATAGGTGCGATGGGAAATGATAAAGAAAGGATAAAAGAAAATGCTAGATTAGTGTATGATCGAATAGCTAACAGGATAGATATCGTATCTGTAATTCTTAGAAGCCTTGGCCATGGTGAATTTCTTTGGAAAGGAGCGGGACCTACCACTGGTATCGGAGGTGTAGCAGTGGAGACACTCGGAGATGAAAATGTTATCGCCGCTGGATCTTTAGATAATAAAGTTTACATCTGGGATGAATCCAGTGAGATCTTATGGGTTGCTAAAGAACCCGATGGCGGCGTTGGAGGAGTAGCTGTAGGAAAGATAAGTGGTCAGGATATGGTAGCCGCAGAATCTGAAGATGGAAACGTTTATGTATGGAACGAAGATGGAAACTTATTATAATCAACAGAACTTATGTAATAATGGAAATATTGGTGTAAAGGATGGAAAGTTATCACGGACCATTTCTAACGGAAGAAGGCTTCGTACAAGCAAAAGTCGTCATTGAAGATAACACTATAATTGAATTTAAGGAAGGGAATGATGAGGGAGATGAGAAGGCTATAATAATTCCTTCGTTTTATAATGCTCATACTCATGTGGGGGATTCTGTAGTTGAAGATCCCCCTAAAGGTACTATTGAGGAAGTCGTTGGACCAGGCGGTATCAAAGAACAGGCCTTATCCCGAGCACCGAATGAAAAGATGGTTCCTGCAATTAAGAATTATTTCAGTGAGATGTATGAATTTGGTGTCACTGAAATGGTGGATTTTAGAGAGGGAGGAATCAATGGGCTTCAACCTCTACAAAGTGTTTTAGGTGAGTTCGATGACAAGATCAGACCTCGAATATTGTCTAGACCGATGAACAGGAAATTTGATGGATGGGAACTGAATGGAATCTTGTCGATGGCTCACGGTATAGGATTGAGCGCATTTAGAGATTGGGATAAAACCCAGATAAAAAAGGTGGCGGATAGTGCTAAAAAGCGAGGTAAGCCTTTTGCTTTACACTGTTCTGAAGATGTGAGAGAACCGATCGATGAAGTTTTAAAACTTGGTGTACATCATCTGGTACATATGATAGAAGCTGAAGAAGAAGATTTAGAAAAATGTGTAGATGAAAACATACCTATCGTGGTATGTCCTAGATCTAATTTATTTTTTGGAAAGATTCTAGATATACCACAGATGTTAGATGTGGGTTTAGATTTATCTTTGGGTACAGATAACGCAATGATATGTAATCCTAACATGTTCTCTGAGATGGAAACCGCTTATAGGGTATCTAGAATGAATGGTCGAGTAGAATCGGAGGACATTTTGATGATGAGTACGTGGAACCCAAGAAAACGTTTAAATCTTCCCTATGAGTTAGGTAGTGCCCAGGAAGAGAAGGAGAAATATTTAGTATTAAAATATAGAAAGGGTGACCCTGCCTATGAGGTAGTTACCAAGATGACTCCTAAGGATATAATCAAAATAATAGAGTGGTAATATGGAACAATACAAGAGAATATTGATACCTACGGACGGTTCAAAAAGTAACGAAATTGTAGTTGATAAAGGACTTTCACTGGCTAGATTGCTTGGAGCTAAAGTGAGACTTCTTTTTGTCGTGGACACATCGACATTTGCAGATGTACCGCCAGATGAATTGATTACTACATTGAAAGGTTACATGGAAGCAGAAGGAAACAATGTTTTGGATGAGATAGAAGAAAAGGCAGATGATATGGGTATAGAGATCGAAAAAAGTATAGTAGACGGTCATCCTGCTGAAGTTATAATCGAAGAATCCAAGAAACAGGATATTATAGTCATGGGTACTCATGGAAGATCAGGGATAACAAAATTACTGATGGGTAGTACTGCTGAAAAAGTTATACATCAGGGTAAGTGCCCTGTTATGGTTATTAAGATTCAGGAGGAGTAAAATTATGTGTGCTAATAAATTGGTTAAAGATTATATGACAAAAGACCCGATAGTTGTTAATTTACCAGGCAATAGAACTGAAGCGATAAATAAAATGGTTAAAAATAAACTTACTGGTATGCCGGTTGTAAAGGAAGGAGAACTTAGAGGATTTGTAACACGAAAAGATTTTTTTGATAATCCAGAAGAAGATCAGTTAGCTTTAATTTATAGGAAGAATCATCCTTCTTTAACTCAAGATGCTGATATTGTGGAGGCAGCTGAGTTGTTTGTAAAAGAGGACCTTCATTACATTCCTGTAATTAACAAAGATGATCAATGTATAGGTATAATAACTACAGCAGATATGCTTGAGTATATAGAGAGTAAGGGAATAGAAACACATGTTGGTGATGTTACAAAACATGTATGTGTTCCTATATATGAAGGCACACCAATTAAGGTAGCTCTGCAGATGATGAAACTTACAAACTTATATGCTTTCCCAGTTGTTGATGAAGATACTACTTTAATAGGTATAATAACTGATAGAGACCTTTTTAATCTAACGGAAGTAAATGGTGACATCGTCATATCTGAATTAGGACTTGGAGATGATGAAGACAACTGGTCATGGCAGGGTCTGAAAAATATAATGAAACTATATTATGAAGAATCTAAGATAGAACTACCAGAGATAACAGTTAAGGAGGCGATGGTCGAGGAACCACTAGCGGTATATGACCAAACTACAGTTTCAGAAGCTGCTAGACTCATGAGAAGAA
>JBKHIX010000141.1:0-3888 GCA_046538435.1 Thermoplasmata archaeon
CGGGAGTAAATTATCGAGAGGTGGTGTAGATGAGCGATAAGATCGTGAGGATATTTTACTCGAGTACGACCGAAACCGAACGCTTAGTGTTTTATTCTGATGGCATCTCCTATCTCAAAGATGCTGACGTCGATGTACAGATAATAGATATATCAGAAGAACCAGAAAAAGCTAGAGAATTCGATGTTACGACGACCCCATACGTATCAGTAGAAAAAGGAGGGGAAATCCACCAGGAGTACGGAGTAGCGGGATATTTC
The DNA here is from genome assembly GCA_046538435.1 of Thermoplasmata archaeon. GTDB lineage: Archaea > Thermoplasmatota > Thermoplasmata > Halarchaeoplasmatales > Halarchaeoplasmataceae > CAYSTL01. Next base: position 261 of record JBKHIX010000141.1, read on the forward strand.
AGTGGTGGTCTGGGAAAAGAGCAACTTAAAAAATTGTTAGAGGAAGATGAAAGATGATGAAGAATGATCTTATCGGATCGTCGCATATGATTTTGGATAGAGTTCCACCCTGATTATGTATTTGCCTTCATCCCTCTCTATGTTTCTAAGATTAACATTATCTAGTTCTTTCAATGAGAATGTAAAGTTATTTAATTTGGAACTAGAGTCGAATTCAAACATCAGCGGTTCTTTAGATCCTGTTTTACCTGGATTTTCTGTTAGCCTTTTTTGGAAAGATTCAATGGTTTCTAGAGCTTCCTCCACATCACTTATCTCGGGTTCCTCGTCCTTTTCTCTTTTCTCTTTAAGCTCCATCACTTCATGGATAGTGGCTCTTAGTTCCTTCGGATCCCAGGGTTTTTCTATGAATTGATGTATTTCTGCTTCGTTGATAGCCTGTTTGATAACTTCCATGTCACCGTGACCCGTTATGAGGAACCTCACAGTGTCAGAAGAGTATTTCTCTTTTACCTTATTGAGAAAATCCACACCGTTCATCCTCGGCATCTGATAATCTGAAAGGATGATATCATAGTGTTTTTCCTCTATGTATCCGAGGCCCTCTTTTCCATCTCTCGCAGTTGTTATGTTGCAATAAAATTGATCTGCACTTTCTAGGGTCTTTCTCAACAGTCTCAGATTTTTCTCCTCATCTTCTACCAACAATATATCGTACAGATTTTTGTCCTGTGGAGCCTTCTGACCCATATTTAAACTTATATATTTCATCTATAAATAGTTAGTGTGGTAGTTTCGAAGGAGATAGTCGAGAGTTATGGTGGAAGCGTTGAAGTGAAAGATTCTGAGCTAGGTGGGGCGTGGTTCGATGTGAGGTAGATGTTAGGAGACTGATTTTTCTTTTTTCTCGATTAAAGGACGGGGTCGTGTGGTTTGAATAAGATCTTTGAGGGACCGAAATTCTTCAATCACTTTTTTAGATAAATTGTACAGGTAAGCCAGGCAGTACTATACAGAATTAGGTTGAGGCTTCGAAAAGATAGCCGGCGATTTAGACCTAACTCCAGACCAAACCCTTGAAGCTTTGAAATATTATAATTGGTATCGTATTATTAAAAGAAATTTAGATCCTTCCAAAAATCCGAACCATTTTTTTCTTTCTCGTAAAAACGGTGATAAGTCTCAGATCATACTCTAGTTTACCCAAGCTTGAAAGTTTAATGGGAAATTAGATGAAGAAGTTGACAGTCGCAGAGTATTTTGAGGAGAATTGATTGTTTTTAACTCCAGTAGTTTTAATCCCTAGAAGAACAACGAAATCCTATCAAAATAACCACACCTGTCGTAAAAATATGGAATCTCAGACCAGATCTAAGCAAAAAAAAGATGGGGTTACAGCAAACAAAGACTAAAAGACATCTAAAGTGTATCTCATATTTCTGATATTAAGGGAATAAACTAAAATATTATACTTTGCTATTATTGTTCTATTAAGGGTATGTATGATGGGGTCGATAAAGGTACTTCACGTTGATGACGAAACCACTCTTTTAGATCAGGCTAAGATATTTTTGGAGAAGGAGGAAGAAAAACTAGATGTAACGACCGTTCAAATGCCAAAAAAAGCATTAGAACTGTTGAAAAAAGAAGATTTTGATGTTATTGTTTCCGATTACCAGATGGCAGGTATGGATGGACTCGAATTTTTGGAAGTAGTTAGAGAAGAGAGAGAGCGAAATTCCATTCATAATTTTCACAGGTAAAGGTAGAGAAGAGGTGGCGATGAAAGCTTTGAACCTTGGAGCTGACAGATACATAAAAAAAGAAGGGAACCCGAAAGATCAATTTAAATTCTTAGTCCATTCTATTGTTCGTGAAAAAAATCAACATGATATATTTATAGAAAAAGAAGAAAGAGAAAAGATAATCAAAAAGATATACGAAACCTCTATAGAGTTGAGCACCTACGATTCAGAGGAAGAGATTTATTCTCACGTTCTAGATTCTTTTGAATCCATTTTAGAGTTTCAAGCTAGCAGTATCTGCATGGCTAAAGATGGATGTCTAGTTGTACAGGCAACGGATGCGAAAAATGTAGAGAAAGGTGAAGAATACCCGAACGATGAAGGTATAATAGGGTTGACTTATCAGAACCAGGAATCATATTTGATCGATGATCTCTCTAGATGGGAAGAAGCTGGACCTTCTGATCCCGATTTTAAGTCGGTTCTGAGCATCCCAATAAAAGATGAAGGAGTTTTCCAAGCGTTATCGTATGAGAAGGATTACTTCGACGAATTCGAACTTGAGATGTCTGAATTACTCATCACCCATATGTGGGAAATTGTCAAAGATATAAGATACCAAAATGAATTTGAAGAAAATAGGGCCTGGTTATCTCAAATAATCGAAAACAGTTCCGTACCGACGTTCGTCATAGATGAGAAGCATGAAGTTACTCATTGGAACGAAGCTTGTGAAAATCTAACAGATGTATCCAAAGAAACCGTAATAGGGACCGGAGATGCTTGGAAGGGATTTTATGACGAGAGAAGGCCGGTGATGGCGGATCTTGTGTTAGAAGATGCCTCTGAAGAAGAGATTAGAGAACATTACGGTGATAAATTCAGTGAATCTGTTCTACTTGAAGACGCTTACGAGGCTGAAGATTTTTTCTCTGAATTTGAAGAAGAGGGAAGATGGTTTTATTTCACAGCCGCACCGATTAAAGATTCAGAGGGTAATAAGATCGGAGCTATAGAAACTCTGCAGGATGTCACGGAGCAGAAAAAAGCACAAAAAGAATTGGAGAAGGAGAGGAGATTGCTGAATCAGGCAGAAGAGATAAGCGATGTGGGTGGATGGGAATATGATGTAAAAAACGATGAGATATATTGGACTGAAAATTTGTTCGAATTACACGGATTTACCAAAGGAGAGAAGGACGGGCACGGAAAGAGGAGTTTAGAATCATATCCAGAAAAAGATAGAAAGAGAGTGAAAGAGGCCTTTGAAAAAGCAGTGGAAGAAGGTATTCCATATGATCTAGAAGTCCAATTCACAGATGCTGATGGAAAGGAGATGTGGATCGAAACTGTTGGTGAGCCCATCATTGAAAATGGTGAGGTTGTGAAAGTAGTAGGTACTATGGTCGACATAACCGATACAAAAGAGGCAGAACAAGAGTTGAGAAAGACCCGATCTAGGCTATTAAGATCTCAGAAGTTGGCCAAGGTAGGAAGTTGGGAGTTCAATCTTGAAACAGAGGAACTCTCTTTGTCAGATGAAATTTACAGCATGTTCGGTATTTCAGAAGAGGAAGAGATTAACTACGAAAAATTTTTGGAATACGTGCATCTAGAAGATAGAGAGCATATTGATAAGAAGTGGCAGGAAGAGATGGATGAGCAGTATGATTTGGAATATCGCATTATAGTGAACGGAAAGACAAAATGGGTTAGAGCGAAGGCAGAGTTGATCTATGATGATGAGGATAATCCAAAAAAACTGGTGGGTAGTGCTCAAGATATCACTGAGCGTAAAGAGAAAGAAAAAGCTATTCAAGAAGGGAAGCAGAATTATGAAGAGTTGTTTGACAAATCTGCGGATGCTCATTTCGTCAATGATC